>JAYUCN010000564.1:0-1637 GCA_043740335.1 Planctomycetota bacterium | reverse complement strand
CTCTGCCGTGATCGCACGACGACGGGCCCATGGGTCTATCCGCACTTCGCGGCGCTGCCTTTCGTCGGCCTGCAGCAGCTCTTCGACGATGCCACGATCCGGTGGCTCTGGTGTGTCCTGCTCGGCCTCGGCACCGCGCTGTTGCTGCGCGACCTCGCTCGCGCCCTCTCCCCATCGGGTGGATTGCGATGGTGGCAATGGCTCGTGTTCGGCGTCCTGTTCCAGCGTTGCCTCGCCCAGAACCTCACGCACGGCCAACTGAGCCTCTGGGTCGGCACGTTCGTCATCGGCGGAGTCGTGCACCTGCAGCAGCGAAGAGACCTGCGGGCAGGCCTGTGGCTCGGGCTCGCGGCGGCCCTGAAGGTCACGCCACTGCTGTTCGTCGTCGCCTTGCCGTGCATGCGCCGTCCGCGCGCCGCCGCCGCCATGGTGGGCGTCGCGTTGACGACGACGCTGCTGCTGCCCTGGCCGATCTGCGGCACCTCGGAGCACCTTCGCCATCTTGGCGACTTCTGGCGCGCGATCACCGAGTCGATCACTGCCCCGGACCAGGCCGCGATCGTGCGGGCGCATGCGGGCCCGAGCGTGAACGGCACCCTCGACTACCTGTTGCAGGCCCGCGCCGTCGATGACGACGGCCACACGGTGAACGTGCTCGACCTCGGCGACGGGGCTCTGCGCGTCGTGAAGTACGTCTGGTCGGGGCTGCTCGCGGCGCTGCTGGCACTCTGGTTCTGGCGGGGGCGCAGGCACCCGGAGGCCGAACGGCTCGCCATGCAGTCGGCGTGCGTCGTGCTCGCGATGAGCTTCTTCGCGCCGCTCGTGCGCGTCTACCACCTCGCCGCCGCGATGCTGGCCTTCGCGCTGTTCTGCCGCGGACCACGTTCGCGGCGCGATGGGCTGTGGTTCGCAACGGCGCTCGCCGTGCTGTTCGCGATGACGCTGCGGCAGAAGAAGCTGCTCGGCGAGACCCTGTGGCGCACTCTCGATGCCGGCGGCTTGCTGCACTTCGCCCTCGTGCTGATGCTCGCATGGCTCGCCCGCGAGGCCCGTTGCCCACAAGGCCAGCCGACATGAGAAGCACGGGAGCGCAACGGACCTCCTCACAACGCCCACCGACGGAAGCCAAGGTCGAGCTGAAGACCGACAAGCAGCCGCGCTGAATGAGCCAATACCCGCGCGCGCGTCGCGGCCAGGAAGCTTCGCGATTTCCCCGGCTGCAAGCGGCCTGTGCGCCGCTTCAGCCGCCGAAATCGTCGAAGCGGATCATGTCCTTCTCGACGCCGAGGTCGCCGAGCATCTTCTGCACGGCGTTGTTCATCATCGGCGGGCCGCAGAGGTAGAACTCGATCTCGTCGACATTCGGATGGTTCTTCAGGTAGTTGTCGAACACCACCTGGTGGATGAAGCCCTTCTTGCCCGTCCAGTTGTCTTCGGGCTGCGGCTCGGACAGGGCCACGTGGTACTTGAAGTTGGGGAACTGGCGCTCGATGGCCTCGAAGTCCTCGGTGTAGAACATCTCGCGCTTGCTGCGGGCGCCGTACCAGAAGCTGACCTTGCGTTGCGTCTTCTGCGTGTGGAACAGGTGGAAGATGTGGCTGCGCAGCGGGGCCATGCCGGCGCCGCCGCCGATGTAG
>JAYUCN010000563.1:0-4116 GCA_043740335.1 Planctomycetota bacterium | reverse complement strand
ATCGCCAGGTAGTCCGCACCCGCACAACGCATGTGGAACTCGTGCTCGCGCGTGCGCGCGAACACGGGGTGCGTGTGGCAGTCGACGAACCCCGGCATCACGAGGAAGCCCGACAGGTCGAGTTCTTCGTGGGCGCGGAATTCCTTCGTCACCTGGTCGGTCGGACCGACGGCGACCACCCGACCGTCGCGCACGGCCACCGCCCCGTCGTCGACGGTGCCTAGCCGCCGCATTGCTTCGCCACGGCGCGGCCCGGTCGGCGCGCCATCGGTGAGAGTGACCAGCTCCCGGCAATGCACGAACAGCCGATCGACGGTCACGACCATGCCGCAAGAATCACCAACCGAGCGAGCATTGCAAGCTTGCAGTGTCCACCCCTCTTGTCGACACCGCTCTTGTCGACACCGCTGAGGCGAGCGGGCGCCGCTGCCCGCACACCGCCCGCAGCTCAGGCCATCGCCATCTGCGGCATCGGGCGACGGTCCGATCGGTGCGTGGGTGAAAGCAATCCCCCGACGCGGTCGCAGACGCGCTTGCGCGCCCGGAAGACGACCATCTTGAGAGCCTCGGGCCGGATGCCCAGTACCGTGGCGAGTTCGTGGTAGCGCATGCGCCGCACTTCGACCATCTGGAGTACGAAACGCTCGCGCTCACTCAAGGTGCCGAAGGCGGCCAGGTAGTACTGCAACAGCAACGCGTACGCGCTGGCCGTGGCAGCCCATTCTTCGTGGTCCTGCGCCTGCAGACTGGGCTCGCGCATGCACAGGTCGGCTTG
Source organism: Planctomycetota bacterium (assembly GCA_043740335.1). Lineage (GTDB taxonomy): Bacteria > Planctomycetota > UBA1135 > UBA1135 > UBA2386 > DASVAL01. The sequence continues at coordinate 3,341 of JAYUCN010000563.1, read as the reverse complement.
CTCCTGCAGCAGTTCCGGGGCGCTGATTGCGACGTCGGCGCCCTTGTGACCACCGCGAAGGTGCCGGCGGATCGCGTTGTCGACGATGGTCGAGGACCACGCCGCGAACGCACCCGGCCGCGAGGCCAGGAACCGATCTGGATACCGGTAGATGTTGACGATGGTGTCCTGCAGGATCTCGTGGGGGTCGTACTGCGCGCCGAGACTGCGCAGCCGCGAACGGATGCGGCTGTAGAGCTGCGGTCCAACCCACCGCACGAGGCAATCGAAGACCTCGGCCGCGGAAGTTCGCCGGAACAAGTCCATCAAGGCAGTCGCGAGTGCAGCGTCACGGCAGGTCGCATCTGCGGGGATCTCACCAACTGCGGGCGAACTCCGGCCGCCAGCGATGGGTGCCCCCTTCCTGGTCAGCAGATCGTGCTTGGTCAGCAGACCGTGATGGGCGAGCAGGTTCTCCGCGCGTTGGCGGATCCGATCGCGCTCGGCGGCCACTGCAAGAGGCTTGCCGAGAGGCTTGCCCGTCTGCGAGGGGTTGCAGGTCATGGCGTTGCTGCTCATGCGAAGGGCGGGCCAAGCCGGGAGAAAACGGTCGCATCCACCACCGCAGCCTGCATAAGGCTAACGACGGCAATGTATTGCAGGTTGAGCGGTCACCTTCAGCAGGCGTCGCCGACCGACTGGCCGCACCACATGGCGACACCGCCTTGAGCGAATGCACGTGCGGAGCCGAACAACGGAACAGTCTCCGTCCATCGTGACTGCCCAACTCTCTTCCACCCACCCAGGGAACCCACTCATGGGTCTGCCCTCGGTGCTGGCCATTCGCGACCTGCAGCGTCGCTTGCGCCGCGCGTTGCGCGGGCGCATGGTCGGGGAGAACGACCTGGTCAAGATCCTGCAGCTCGATCCGCTGGCGGTGCTGCGCGGACTTCGTGTCGCCAACGCTCCGGTCTTCGGTTCCGGCATCGGCCCACCGACGGTACGCCGCCTGATCCAGACGCTCGGACCGGCGTTGTCAGGTCGACTGCTCGATACCGAGCCCGTCAGCATCGCTGGAACGGCGCGGATCCGTCGGCTCTGGCTGCACGCCATTGCCACCGCGCATGCAGCCTACGATCTGGCCGCGCAGGACGACATTCTCGAGCCTGACGCAGCCTACCTGCTCGGGCTTCTGCACGACCTGCCCGAATGGCTCGAACTGCTCGATCAACAGTTCCAGAAGTCAGCGAGCGGCATCGAAGCGGGGGCGTGGATCGACCATTGGCATCTGCCGGGGGGACTGACTGCGCTCGTGCGTGGGCTCCGGGGCCCACTGCCGAGCACGGCGACTGGTCCGCTCGCGAATGCCGGCAACCTCGTGCGGGCCGCCGAGCTGCTGGCCAACCTCGCCGACTTCACTCACACCGACACCGACGAGAACCCGGACACCAGCAGGATCCTGGCAGCCGCCGAACGGGCGGACCTCGTCGCGGCCCAACGACTTCGCCGCAAGGTCGAGGCAGCACTGCGCACCTACGGACTCGATCCAACGCTGCCCGATGCGGACCTGGAGGGGGACGACGCCAGCCTGCCGTTCGCCGGCAAGCGCCGCGGCAACCTCGACGAAGTCGTGCTCAGCATCCTCGGCTGCACCCGATCGGAGTCCTACCGCGGGATCGTCACGGCATTGACTGCGGCCTCGGTTCGTTATGGTTCCTACGACTGCGCGTTCTACGGCAAGTGGAACCAGATCGAGAAGACGATGATCTTGCGCAGCAAGGCAGACTCTTCCGCGCGGCGCATGCGGGCCACGAAGTTGCTCGCGACTCCCGACGAGGCCGCCGCGCTGCAGGCCGCTCTGCGAGAGGAACGGCCAGCGCACCTGGAAGTGCAATTTGGTCGCCGCGAGGGGATCCTGGCCGCGCTGTCTGCCGACGAGGTGCTTGCCGTGCCCATCAACCTCGCGTTTGCGACGCCCGGGTTCCTCCTGCTGAACCGCTCGCTCTCCCTGACCTCGATCGACCCGGAGCGAGACATGCCCATGGCCATGACGTTGGGCATGACCGGCTCCCTGTTGAACGAGAACCTGCTGTTGCGCCGCCGCCGTCAGCGGGCCCAGAAGTTTGCCCTGACCGACAGCCTGACGCGGCTGTTCAACCGCCGCATGGGACTCCTGGCCCTGCAACAGGAGATCGCGCGCGCCGAACGAACGACGCGGTCGCTGACCGTCTTGATGTGCGACCTCGATCACTTCAAGCAACTCAACGACTCCCTGGGTCATCTGCAAGGTGACGTGGCGCTTCGCCTCACCGCGGACGTGCTGCAGCAGACATTGCGCAAGTCCGACACGATCTGCCGTTACGGTGGCGAGGAGTTCCTGGTCGTCCTGCCCGACACGACCCCGGACGACGCCACGGTCCTGGCGACACGGTTGTTCACCGCCGTGCACGCGCGGGGCCTGGATGTGGGCCTGCCCATCACCATCTCGGTCGGCCTCACCGCCTACCGCCCCGGCGACACCGTCGAGGCCGTGCTCCAGCGCGCCGACCGCGCGCTCTACGCGAGCAAAGGCTCCGGCCGCAATCGCTTCTCCGCCGATGTGGAAGGCTTCGACGAGGCCGAGACGCCGTTGCCAGCACGCCCATAACGCCCTTGTTGTGGCTTGGTAAGGCGATGCGTCGACGCAGGGTCGGAGTCCCCACCAGGGGAAAGGCGTCCATGTCGGCCAGAGCTTGCGTATGCTGGAGCATGCCTTGCCTAGAGTGACCCCAGTCTGTCTTGCGTCCCTGACGCCAATGGTCGGCGGTGAAGCCGCCGATCAGCCGATGCTGTCGGTGGCTGCCACGATCTCCCCCATGCACGCAGGGGCTGGCCTCTTGGCGGCCACCGTGGCTGGGTTCGGTGCCCTTGCCCTGGCGAGCCTGATCGGCTACTCGCCCGCCCGGCTGTCGCAATACCTCGAAGACGAGAACCGGGCCGACAAGGCCGAACGGGCCCTTGAAATCGCGCGCCGCGACACGGAATACCTGGTCGTCGCCACCACCTACACCGCCGTCGGTTGGATCGGCGGCCTGTGGTCCCTGACCAACGCCGTCGACGAAGCGAGCCGCCCCTGGGCCATGGCGATCTTCGTGGTCGTCATGCTGGTGGTGGCCGGCAGCCTGCCCGTGGCAATCGCGCAGGTCCGCGCCGAACGCTCCTTGCTCACGATCCTGCCGATCGTGCGCGCCGGCTGGTTCCTGCTCCGTTGGCCCCTCGTCGTGCCCCTCCTGGCGTTCACCCGCCTCTGCCTCCACGTCTTGCGGATCCACTCGGATCCCGGCGACACCGCCAACGTACAGAAGCAGGTCATGGCTGCGGTG
>JAYUCN010000562.1:0-4125 GCA_043740335.1 Planctomycetota bacterium | reverse complement strand
AGAAGTGCACGCGGCTGCGGCCCAGCTTGCGCCGGTAGTTCAGCAGCAACTTGCCGGCGATGCCGCGCACCCACGGGCCGAACGGCAGCTTGCGGTCGTAGCGATCGAGGATGCGCCAGGCGACCAGGAAGGTCTCCTGGAGGACGTCTTCGGCGGCGACGTTGTCACGCAGCGATCCGAGCAGGAAGGCGCGCACCGAATCGATGTGCTCGCGCGTCAGGATCTCGAACAGGTCGCGGGGCTCCACGGGCGCCGATTGTCGCGACCGCGCGGCGCCGGGACAGCGGGCTGTCCCGAATCCGGTCCTGGCCCTGTGCGCAGGGGCGGTCGCGCCGTGGACAGGCGGTGCCATCGCCCCCACGATGCCAACCAATGCGCACGGCGGCCTACGTCTACACGGGTTGGCATCCGATCCCCGAGCGGGACGAGGCGTTCCATCCGGGCTTCACGGAATGGGAGCTCGTGCGGGCCTGCCGGCCACGCTTTCCGGGCCATGCGCAGCCGAAGGTGCCGCGGCTCGGCGAGTACGACGACCGCGACCCCGTGGCGTTCGGGCGGCGGGTCTCGCTCGCGGCCTTGTTCGGCGTCAAAGTGCTCGTGTTCGGAGTGTTCTGGTGCCGCGGCAAGCGCGTGTTCGAGGCGGGGCTCGATCGGGGTTTCCTGCAGTCGGCGGTCGGGGCGACGATGCCGTTCGCATGCATGTGGAGCAACCGCATGCCGCGGCGCGTGTTGCCGATCGCGCGTTCGGAGTTGCCGGTGATCGACGAGGCACGGCGCGTGCCATCGGATGTCTTTGACTTCGTGCGCTTCGTCGCGATGCTGGCGACGAACTACTTCGTCCGGCCCAACTACGTGACGGTGCAGGGACGCAGCTACCTGTCCATCTTCGACGCGACGTTCTTCGTGCGCGAACTCGGCGTCGAGCACGCGCGAACGGCGGTGACGGCCGCGCGCGTCTGGCTGCGCGAACACGGGCATCGCGACCTGCACCTCGCGGCCATCGAACCGAATGCGGAGACGCTACCGCTCGTGCGCGACATCGGCTTCGACAGCGTGACGCACTACGTGCTGCTGCCGGACTGGAAGGGACCGCTGCTGCAGGACTATCGCGAGTACGCGGAACTGCGCGCGAGTCAGTGGCAGTCGTTCGCGGAGCTGTCGGGGCTGCCCTACATGCCGTCGGTGGCGACGGGCTGGGATGCGAGTCCGCGCGGCGCGGACTTCGGCGACGGGCGGCCCGACAAGTATCCGTGGTCGCCCGTGGTGACGGGCGAGCATCCGGAGCTGTTCGCGGCGGCGCTGCAGCGGGCGCATGCGTTCCGTTCGCCGATCGGCGTCGATGATCCGCTCGTGCTCGTCGCATCGCTCAACGAATGGAGCGAAGGGCACTACCTCGAACCCGACGCGCGGTTCGGCATGGGCTTCTTCGAGGCGGTCGCATCGGTCACGGACGGCGCGTGAAGCCGATCGAGGTGGGCCGACGAGCGGCCCTCGCCGGCCGTGTCGAAACCGGTAGCATGACGAGCCCGAGCCAGCCCGGAATCCACCATGACCCTGCTCACCACCTGTTTCGTATTGGCACTGACCACTGGCACACTGACCGCGGCCTTCTCACCCGCCGGTGCTCCGCAGGGTGGCGGCTGCGCCGTCGCCAGCGCGACCTCCCGCGGCATGCCCTGCGGCAACGCCATGCTCACATCGACCCTGCCCGTGCTGGGCACGACCATGACGCTGACGGTCGCCGGCATCGGCCCGTCCATTCCAGGCGTCCTGTTCCACAGCCCAGACACGGGTACCTCGTTCCCGTTCTCCGGTTGCGACATCTACCTCAGCGAACTCAACACCGCGGCGTACTTCACGACCGGCGCGAGCGGCGCGGCCGACATCCCAGCGGGCGTGCCCGCGGCCCCTTCGCTCTGCGGCGCGCAGCTGATCGTGCAAGCCGTGGCCTTCACTGGCACGGGGCCGGTCACCAGCCTGGGCCTCGCAGTCAGCAACGCGATCGCGCTGCGCGTCGGCGCCACCCCGCCGTCGGGGGGCACCTTCCCCGCGAACTGGATCCACGGTTCGGCCAACTGCAGCACGAACACCGACCCGCCCATCCAGGTGCACGCCTACTCGCCGCGCACGTGGATCCTGCGGCAGAACGCCTGCTTGAATTTCGAGAAGCCCTTCATGTACCTGCTCGCGGGCAACACGCGAGCGCTGCTCATCGACACGGGCGCCACGGCTTCGGCCAGCCTCTTCCCGCTGCGAGTGACCGTGCAGGGCCTGCTCGACGCCTACGAACTGGCGAACAACCTGCCGAACCTCCAGCTCATCGTCGCCCACTCGCACGGCCACGGCGATCACGTGCAAGGCGACGGGCAGTTCCTGGGCCAACCCAACACGACGGTGGTCGGCACCAGCATCAGCGCCTTGCAGGCGTTCTTCGGCATCACCACCTGGCCGACCCAGACCGTCAGCTACGACCTCGGCGGACGCACGGTCGACATCGTGCCGACTCCTGGCCACCACTCGGCGCACATCACGATCTATGACCGCGAGACGGGGGCGATGTTCTCGGGCGATACGTTGTACCCCGGCTTCCTCTTCGTCTCGAACCTGACCGCCTACAAGGCCTCGATCGATCGGCTCGTCGGCTTTGCCAACAGCAACCCGATCACCGACGTCCTCGGTGGACACATCGAGATGACGTCGTCGTTGGGCGTCGCCTACCCCTACGGCACCGTCTACCAACCGAACGAGCACACGCTGCCGCTGGGCGTGAGTCATCTGCTCGAGTTGGACAGCGCGTTGGACTCGATCTTCGGCTCCAGCACCAACGTGCACGACCACTTCATCATCCAGGTGTTCTAACCGCGACGATGCACCCTCGCTCGCTTCATGCAGACCTACACGCAGGCCGAACTCGAAGCCATGCTCGCCGATGTCGAGTCAGACCTCGTCGAACGCAAGGCTTCCTGGGATGGTGACGCACCCGACAAGGGGCAAAGGGCAGTCTGCGCCTTCGCGAACGACCTCCCCGACCATGCCCGGCCCGGCGTGTTGTTCGTCGGGGCCAACGACGACGGCAGTCCTGCCAACCTGACGATCAACGATCGCCTGCTCCTGACCTTGGCCGACATCAAGACCGATGGCAACACGCTGCCACCGCCCACCCTGATCGTGCAGAAGGTCGTCCTGCGCGGAGCGGCGATGGCGGTGGTACAGGTCGCTCCCGCGCACGCACCGCCAGTGAGCTACAAGGGCCGCATCTGGGTCCGTGTCGGTCCACGCCGAGCCATTGCGTCGGCGCAAGACGAGCGCGTGCTCAACGAGCGCCGCCGACATCGATCTGCCAGCTTCGATGCGCAACCAGTGCCAGAGGCAAGCATCGCCGATCTGGATCGAACTCTGTTCGAACGCACCTATCTTCCCGCGGCGTTCGCGCCGGAAGTGCTCGCCGCCAACGACCGCACCTTGGAACAACGCCTCGCCGCGACCAAGATGATCGCCTCAGTCGATGAGCTGTTGCCGACGGTCGCAGGACTCCTGACCCTCGGTCTTCGTCCACGGCACTTCGTGCCGGGCGCGTACGTGCAGTTCCTGCGCATCCTGGGCTCGGAGTTGTCGGATCCGATCCAGGACGAAGCCACGCTGGACGGGCCGATCACGGAGGTGATGCGCGCCCTCGACGGCAAGCTCGCCTCGCACAACCGCACGTCGATCGACCTCACCAGTGGCGTGCTGGAGCAGCGCACTTCTGACTATCCGCTGGCGGCCTTGCAGCAACTCGGGCGCAACGCGGTGATGCACCGGACCTACGAGCAGACCAATGCGCCGGTGCGCGTGGTCTGGTTCGACGATCGCATCGAAATCGGCAACCCAGGTGGTGCCTTCGGCGTGGTCACCGCCGCTACGTTCGGGCAGCCTGGCATCGTCGACTACCGCAATCCGGTGCTCGCGGAAGCGATGAAGGTGCTCGGCTACGTGCAGCGGTTCGGTGTCGGCATCGCCACTGCACGTGCGGCGCTGGCGAAGAATGGCAACCCGCCGCCGGAGTTCGTCGTGCAGCCCATGGGTACACTGCATCGTGCGACGCAGGCGATGAGTCGGCGGTCCTCACCTGTTCCTGGTACGCAG
>JAYUCN010000561.1:0-4125 GCA_043740335.1 Planctomycetota bacterium | reverse complement strand
ACGTGCTGTTCTTCCACAGGAAGCCCGGCAGCGAGAAGCCGTGGACCAAGACGCTGTGGGTCTACGACCTGCGCACGAACATGCACTTCACGTTGAAGACGCGGCGCATGGTGCGGGCCGATCTCGACGAGTTCGTCGCGTGCTACCAGCCCACGAACCGCAGCAAACGCAAGACGACGTGGTCCGAGAAGAACCCCGACGGCCGCTGGCGGCCCTACACGCAGGACGAGATCCTCGCGCGCGACAAGGTGAGCCTCGATCTGTTCTGGTTGCGCGACGAGAGCCTCGAAGACTCCGCGAACCTGCCCGACCCGCACGTGCTGGCGGCGGAGATCGCCGACGATCTGCGTTCGGCTCTGGAGCAGATCGAGAGTGTGCTCGGTGACCTGCAGGCCCGCGCCGCGGCGGCCGACGAACCCAGGCTGTAAGGAACGGGAGACACGCGCCCTCGCTGCTCCACTCCTCCGCGCGGCGGTGAACGACGCGGTCATCGCTTCCCGAGTAGCGAAGACCTCGAAGACCGGATGGCTCAGAGCCGGCCGACCCACCCCACCGACGGTGGCAGATCACGTTCGCCGAGACCCCACGGATCGAGACTCCATGCCGCCGCGATCGCCCGCACGATGCGTTCGTCGGGCCACCACTTGACCTCGTCGTCGGACCGGTCGCGCGGATCGTCGACGAAGCAGTCGAGATCCCGTTCCACCGCCGTCACCTCGCCACTCCAGAACACGTGGCCATCGTCGCCGTCGTAGGCATAGCCGCGCACGAGCGTGCCGTTCGTGGCGAGGGCCCAGCCATGCTGATCGGCGTCGGTGTCCGAGAAGAACCACGCCGCGCAGCCGAACTCGCGGCTCAGCCGCTCGAGCAGCGGCGGCACGATCGCATCGGGATGGCCGAGCACCTTCAGGTCCCGACCGACCGCAAGCACCCACCCATCGACACGCGTCGTCACGAACACCCCACCTTGCGCCACCTCAGTGAGACCTGACCGCCAGTTGGCGGGCAGCACCGTGCGCAGACCGAGCGCGCGCACGACGGCCTGCGAATCTCTCGCGCGGAACGCGAGCCACGCACAGCCGCGGCCGAAGCTGCGCGGCGCATCCGGTTCGGTGGCAGGGCGAGCGGCACGCGCTCGCGCGGTGGCGCTTCATGTCGTGCCGGGTTCCTGTTCACGGCGTCGTCGCACGATGTGCTCCCAGGCCAGCAGTCCGTAGACGAGCACCGCGGCCACGGCGGCGAGAGCCAGCACGAGCACGAAGGTCATGCGATGGCGTTCCTGGTCTCGCCAGGGACGGAGAGTCGCACGCAGAAGAACGTCGAGGGCACAGCCCACATGGTAGGCCACCTGCCGTTCGCGACCAACCGCGCAGCAACCAGGGAACGAGTGAGCGTGCCGTGACGCGCGGCCCTGTTCAGGTAGGACGAGTGCCGAGCCGCCGCACGATCTCCGCGAACGCGGGCACGTCCCACTTCGCGCGCTCGCTGTCGGTCGTAGCCGGATCAACGGGCCACAGTTCGAGCCCGCCATCGCGTTCCACGAGCTGCGTGCCGAACTTCTGCGGCTTGCCGGCAAGTCGGCGCAGGCGGTCGTACGCGGTCGCCGCCAACATGCGCGCACGGCGTTCGGTCGGCATCGCCGCGAGTGCCAGGGCCTGCGCGGCTTCGACCTCGACCGTGAGCTCGCTGTAGATGAGCACCGTGCCCGCCGCGAACTGGTCGGCTGCGCTGCGCAGCGCCCCGGCCTTGCGCATCTGCATCACGGCCTGGCGTCGCGCCACCGCGGCAGCCGATCCGTAGTCGGTCTCGGCGTCGTTCGCGACGACGATCAACTGGAGGATCGGGTCGAGTGCGCTCATCGTGGCTTCCGCAACGGCAGGATCGCGGCGGCGAGTTTCTTCGCGCGCTCAGCCGGTGCCTCCGCTGCGCCGGCGATGACGAGCGGCACACCGTCGCGTTCGGCGAGTCGCAGCACGCCCATCAGGTCGGAAGGCAGTTCCGCTTCGGTGAACACGACGAGCTTGCAGTCGTTCGCCTGGCAGTGTTCGCGCGCTGCGCGCAGTGTGGTCGCGAGCGTGCTCGGGTCCGAACGCGGCGTGCCGGTCGCCTCGTCGACAGCGGCTTCGTCGCGCGGCACGCCGAACACGATCACATTCGGCCGGTAGCCCGTGAAGAACGTCGTGAACATGCGCCATTGCTGCTGCGTGTGGCCGTCGACGGTCGGCAGGCACGGCACGTCGACTTGCTCGCGCAAAGCGCCGCGCAGTTGTCCGGTCAGCATCGGTTCGAGGTGTTCGACGGGCGCGCCGCGGTCGTAAAGCAGCTTGCCACCGAGCAGGAAGACGCGATGCGCCGCGGGGCCGATGGTGTGCACGCCGAACGGACCGCGCACACGCTGGGCCAACGCCTCGCTGATCGTCTCGCCCGCGCGCGGACCGAAGACGGGATCGAGCTGCGAGCCGTCGTGATGCAAGTGACGGTCCGCGTTCCAGAGCAGCAGCAAGGCAGCGCCGACCATCGCCAGCATCGCCAACGCCCGCACCGAGCGCAGGCTCGCGAGTGCGAGCAAGAGGGCCGCAACCAGCATCTGGAGCAGCGCAGAAGGAGCCGGCAGCGCGAGCTCCACATCGCCGAGGCGCGAGCCGAGCCAGCAAGCACCGATCAGCAACAGGCCCGCCGTCAGGAACCACTTCCCGCGTTCCGCGCGCGCGTGCGCCACCGCGAAGACGATCAAGGCACCGAGCGCACCGACGCCCGCCCAGAACCAGCGCGACCACAACCACGCGCGCAGAAGGCCCCTGGTCTCGACGACGAAGTTGTGCAGCACCACGGTGCCGCCGCGCGCCACGAGCGTGAACATGCCGTACTCGTCGTCGGCAGCAAACCATGGCTGCCACTTGCCGGCGACGTTGGCGCGCAGCATGCGACCGCGTCCCTGCACCCAGACCGTGGCCGCGTAGCCGGCCGCGAGTTCGACGCCGCCAGCGCGCGGGTCGAACAGCGCCTGTTCGCGCGTGAGCCAGGCTGGTCCGTTCTTCACCGTCGACATGCGCAGCACGCAGAAGCGACCGTGGAACGACCGCAACTGGTTCTGCACGATGCGCGGCTCGACCTGCCGCAGCACGACGTCGAGGTCGACCTTCTCGCCGAGCTCGATGTCCATGTGCAGATCGAAGTCGCCGAACAGGAAGGGCACCGTGAACCACTTCGCGTCGGTCACCTCGACGGCGTCGTCGGCCTTGCGCACGAGGCGGAAGTCCTCGGTGCGCACGGTGGGTTCGTCGGCGCGCGGTGCCGGCGGCACAAGTGCCGACACGAGCCAACCGGCGAACGCCCCGCACGACGCGACGAACAAGAGAGCGAGGGATGGCAAGCGCATGCGCGCCGACGATCCTAGAACGCGCCGATCGTCAGCGTCAGTGCATTCGTGCTCGTGAGCGCCGTGATGTTGCCGAGGGCGTCGAGATCGAGGGGCGCCACCTGGTAGTGCAAGACCTGGTTGGCCAACGCCACCGTGTTGGGAATCGCGAACTGTGTCTGCAGGTTGCCGGCGTTCGGCACATTCAGATCGAGCAGGTCGGGGCTCACGAGTAGTGTGCACCCCGCAACGCCCTGCGGCAGGATCGACTGCAGGGGGATCGATGCGGTCGCGAGCCCGCGCACGCCAAGCGCGAGGGAGTTGCTCGGCATGCCAGTCGCAATGGAACGGAACGTCGAACCCGTCCACGGCAGTGACGTTGCCGTCAGCACATTGAGTCCACCAGAGCCGGTGCAGCCAGTGCCGAAGGAGACCGTGGTCGCAGGGCACGTCGTCGTGAGGTGCGCGAGGTAGGCGGAGACGTTGCCGCCCGCGAGCGAGAACCAACCACCCGCGACGAGATCGCCATTCGGTAGCGTCGTGAAGGCGGATACCGAGTCGTTCATCCCCGCACCCAACGCTGACCAGTTCGTGCCGTCCCAGCGCGCGATGTTGTTGGCACTCACGCCCCCAGCAGTCGTGAAGGTACCACCCGCCACGAGGTCTCCGCTTGGCAGCGTCGTGAACGGACCCGCACCGCCACTCAGGCCCGAACCGAGCGCCGACCAACTGATGCCATTCCAGCGCGCGATGTTGTTGGCACTCAC
>JAYUCN010000560.1:0-4130 GCA_043740335.1 Planctomycetota bacterium | reverse complement strand
CGATGTAGTTGTGGCTCAACTGGCTCGCCTCCTCCAGCGACAGCTCGAGCACCTTCTTGGCGCGTGGCGTGAAGGGCAATTGGCCCATGGTCACCATCGAGGGGCCCGTCTTGACGATCTTCTCGACCTCGTGCCGGATCTTCTCGAGGTCGACCGTCATGTTCTTCAACACGTTGGCCGCAACACCGCTGCCTTCCTGGACGAGGCCCAGCAGGATGTGCTCGGTCCCGATGTACTCGTGGTTGAACTTCATCGCCTCCTGGCGGGCGAAGCTCATGACCTTCTTGGCGCGGTCGGTGAAACGATCGAACATGCGGTTGGAGCCTCGGGGGACCTTTCTGGACCTGTCCCTAGATCGGATGCCAGCGGTATAGGATTTACACCACTTCAAGATCCAGCGTGGCTTGCTGATGTCACTGGATTTTGTACAGAAACACCCGCCGGGGCCACCTTGGGCTGTCCCGAAGGGGGAGCGGGGCCGGCGTCCGGGTCCGCAGCGACGCCCGTTCTGGGTCAGGGTGTGCAGCCGAGCACGTCGCGCAGCAACTGGGCGCGTCGATGGTCGCGTTCTTCGGGCTTGAGCTGCTCGCGCGTGTGGCGTTGCAAGTGGCCCGGTTGCGACAGCAGGAGGGCGCGGTTGACGTCGGCGATGGCAAAACCGTCGAGCAGATCTTCCTCGACCCCGAAGCGCATCGCCGACAGGCAGCCCAGGGCCTCTTCGCTGGTGAGGATCTGGGCCCGTTCGAGGATGCCGAGGGCCCGGTGGACGCGATCGAGGGTGCGCACGCGGGCCGAGCCGCGCAACAGCGCACCGCGCACCTCGCGCTCCCACTGCACGATGCGGCCGACGGCGAGCAGCACGTCGCTCTGGATCTGCGATTCGTCGCGGCCGAGCGTCACCTGGTTGCTGACCTGGTAGAAGTCGCCGAGAGCTCTGCTGCCTTCGCCATAGAGCCCGCGCACGGCGAGGTGGATCTTCTGTGCGACGTTCGTCGCCTTGTCGATTTCCTCCGACCACACCAGTCCGGGCAGGTGCAACATCACGGACAGGCGCAGGCCCGTGCCGGTGTTGGTAGGGCACGAGGTCAGGAAACCGAACTCCTCGGACCAGGCCATCGGCAGGCGCTGCATCAAGGCGTTGTCGAGGCGCTCCGCGCGTTTCCAGACCGCTTCGGTCTGCAGGCCGGAACCGAACACCTGCATGCGCAGATGGTCTTCCTCGTTGATCATGATCGCGACGCTCTCCTCGGTGTCGACCGCCACGCCGCTAGGCCGCTTGCTGCTGGCCAGCTCGCGGCTGATCAGATGGCGTTCGACGAGCACGTTGCGCTCGAGTTCGTCGATCGGTTCGAGATCGACGACATCGAGTTGTTCGGGCAAGCCGCCCTGCCGCATTCGTGTCGACACGAACTCGTAGAGCTTGCGCGACTCGGCTTCTTCGAGGCACGGCGCGAAGCGGAACCCCTGGAGGTTGCGCGCGAGGCGGGCGCGCGTGCAGATCGCGATGTCGCACTCGGGACCGGTGCCCAGGAGCCACGTGCCCGGCCGGAACTCCGGCGGCTTGTCGGGCCGGCGTGGCTTGCTCACGATTGCGCCTTCTCGCCGCGTTCGGCCCGGCGCAGCTCGTCGCGCAGGCCCGCTGCCTCCTCGTAGCGTTCTCCGCGTACGGCGTCCTCGAGCCTTTGCCGCAGGTCCGAGAGCGCGCGCTCGTCGACCCGGGGTGGAGCAGCGCTGGTGATGGCCGGCAGGCGACCGCGGTGGCTCTGCGCTTCGTGGATGCGCTGCAGGAGCGGCATCAGTTCGTGGCGGAACACCTCGTAGCAGCGTGGACAGCCGAGGCGTCCTTTGCTGCGGAACTCCGCCGGCGTGAGACCGCAGCCAGGGCAGGCCTCGGTGCGGGTCGTGCGTCCCGCCACAGCCTTGCTGCCCTTGAGGCCGCCGAGCAGGTCCTCGAGCATCTCGGCCGAGAACTTCGGTGGCAGCTTCGGCTGGGCGACCCCGAGCTGTTCGGCGCAGGGACCACACACGTGCTGGGAACCGGTCACGGCGCCCTCGCTGAGGTCCATGATGACGATCGTCGCGATCGCCTTCTGACAGGCAGTGCAGTACTGCATCGGTGGCCGGAGTCTATCGTTCCGCCGTGGCGTCCGCACGCCAGGTTCCGAGCCAGGCTCCCAGCCAGGCGTGGAACTCGAGCGCGCGGGCGCGGAAGTTCGGGTACTGATCGAACGAGGCGAAGGCGGGACTGAACAGGACGGCGTCGCCGGGCGCTGCCGCGGCAAAGGCGGCCGGCAGGGCGTCGCGCAGGGTCGCGTGCACGCTCACCGGCACGCGTCCGGCGATCGCTTCGGCCAGCGGTACCGCGGCGGCACCGAACAGGTGGGCCGAGGCGATGCGCGGGGCGACGGCGGTCGCCACCGCGGCATAGTCGCCGTCCTTGCTCTTGCCGCCGCCGAGCCAGTGGATGCGTCCCGTCAGGGTCTGCAGGGCCGAGGCCGTCGACTCCACTTCCGTCGAGACACCGTTGTCGTAGACGCGCACGCCATCGCGCACGAGCACGAGCTGGAGGCGGAACGGCAGCGGCGGTGCGTTCGCCATCGCCAGGCCGATGCCGTGCGGCGTGCCGCCGACGCTGCGCGCAGCGAGGCTCGCCGCCATCACGTTCTCGGCCTGGAAGGACCCCAGCAGGCGCAGGGCCTCGGTGTGCACGATGCGCTCGGCGGGGCCGCGATCGAGACGCAGCGCGACGAAGCCATCGACCAGGCCAGCACTCCGTGGGGCTGGTGTCGTCATCGCGAACTGCAGTCGCCGCGTCGCTCCGGTTGCATAGGCCAGCGCCACGGGGTCGTCGGCGGCGTGCACGACGAATGCCGTCGCGGCGGCGGCGAGGCGGCCCTTGGCTTTGTGGTAGGCCGCCAGGGTGCCGTGGCGATCGACGTGGTCCTTGAGCACGCGCGTGAACACGGCGCCGTGCACGCGGGCGCGCGCGTCGAGCCGTTCGAGCTGGAAGCTCGAGATCTCGAGCACCGCGATCTGCTCCTTGCGCCAATGGGCTTCGTCGGCGAGCAGGCTGTTGCCGATGTTGCCACCGAGCAGCGCATCGAGGCCGCTGTGCTGCAGCGCGCGATGCAGCAGCGTCGACGTCGTCGACTTGCCGTTCGTGCCCGTGATGGCCACGACGGTGCCCGGATAGGCGGCGAGGAAGAGGTCGACTTCCTGCGTGACGGGAATGCCGCGCGCGCGCGCCGCCTGGAGCAGCGGGTGCTGATCGGGCACGGCCGGGTTCGCGACCAGCAGATCGATGCCCGCGAGCAGTGCTTCGTCCTCGCGACCGAGGTGCCAGTCGAGGTCGCGCAGGTCGACCATCGCCTGCCGCACGGCCTGCAGATCGTCCCCGGCACTCTTGTCGGCGATGCGCACGCGGCAGCCGCGGTGGGCGAGGTAGCGCACCGCCTCGCGCCCGCCGCCGAAGCGGCCGAGGCCGTGCACGAGCACCGAGGCGGCGGCTTTTGGCACGCGGTGGTCCAACGCGGTGGAACTCATCGCGCGTGGCGCGCCTCGAGCGCGCGTCCGGTCAATTGGCTGAGATCCGCGGGCGGCACTTCGGGCTCGACGAGTTGTGCCGACGGCGTCGCCGGCAGCACGATGGTCGCGGTGGTGTCTTCGCGTCCCCAGAACCCGCGCCGCAGCAGTTCGAGGGGGAAGTCGAGCGGGAACAGCCACAGGCTCGCGGGCGGCGGCAGCGGCACCGCCTGGCTCGTGGGCAGCAGCGTCCAGTCGGGCTTGCCGTCCTGGTCGGCTGGCGTCGCGTCCCAGCGCGTCGTGCCGTAGTAGCGGAACGGCAGCTCGGGCTGCGTGAGCTCGAGGCCATCGACGAAGACGCGATGCCCTGCCGGGTTGTGGATGTGCGTCGCTGGCCCGGTGCAGGAGCCGGTGCCCGCGGTTGCGGCGAGCAGCGCGACCAGAGCTGGCGGATAACGGGTGTGCACGACCGGTTCAGCGACGAGCCAGTTCCTCGGCAGGAGGAACTGGCGGAGAGGGGGGGATTCGAACCCCCGGTACCCTTGCGGATACTTCACCTTAGCAAGGTGACGCAATCGGCCGCTCTGCCACCTCTCCGGTTGGAGAGG
>JAYUCN010000559.1:0-1648 GCA_043740335.1 Planctomycetota bacterium | reverse complement strand
GCGCCGCCGCGCGCACGCTGGCGAACTCCGCGACGATGTCGGCGAGGCGACGGCGGTCGGAACCGTCGTTGGCGGCGTAGAGGTTCTCGTCGAAGCCGGGCAGCGAACTCGCCTCGCCGCGGGCGATGCAGAGCGCGCGGTAGCAGAACAGGCGCTCGCCATCGGCGAGGTGTTGGAGCACTCGCTTCACGGTCCACTTGCCGGCGGCATAGCTGAACGCGCTCTTCTCCTCGTTCACCCGACCGAACACCGCGCAAGTGGCCGCACCCTGTCGCTCGAGCCAGGCGAGCACATCGCCATCGGGTACGCGTTCGATGTAGGACTGGAAGGAGCTCGCGTACTCATCGGTGGCGGGGCGTTGCATGCGGGCAGCGGACGCTGCCGGCGCCTGCTGCGCAAGAGTCCACAGGACCTTGGCCACGCCGCGGCGCGCGCAGTATTCCTCTCGGCGTGAAGATCCTCCTCGTCGTCCTGTCCGCCGCGGTCGTCGTCGGTCTCTGCGGCTACGTGGCGTTCAACTCGTGCAACCAGTTCGGCCTCATTGGCAACAACGTCACGATGCACGTCAACACCTTCGTGGCGCTGATCGCGTGCCTCAGCGCTGGGGGTGCGGCCATGGCCCTGGTCCTCCGCGCTGCCGTCGTGCGCGCCGATCGCAACCAGATCCAGGCCCTCGAGCAGCGCATATCGCAACTCGAGCAGAACGGCCGCAGCACCTCCCGAACATCCTGAACCGCCCCGGGTGGCGGCGACTGCCGTCGCAGGTATCCTGCCGGGTCCCGGCTCGGACCTTGCAGCCTGCACCGAACATCCATGACCTTGCGAACGACCCTCTTCACCCTGGCACTCGCAGTCGCCCCGCTCACCGCCCAGAAGGTCGGCACCGAAGCACCGGATCTCACCTGGACGGCGTCCTTCGAGTTCGGCGACGTCGCGAGCACGAAGCTCGCCGATCTGCGCGGCTCGGTGGTCCTGCTCGAGTTCATCAGCGTCCGCTCGGTCACCGCGCGCGACGAGATCAAGCACCTCAACGTCCTGAACGCGCAGAAGGCCGAGCTCGGCCTCGTCGTCATCGGCGTGACCAATGAGGATGCGGGCGAGGTCGGCGCCTGGGTCAAGAAGCACGAAGTGAAGTATCCGGTCGCCGTAGGCTTCAACGAGAACTACGACGTGCACGGTTTCCCCGACGCCTTCCTCGTCGACAAGGACGGCAAGATCGCCTGGCACGGACACCCGGCGGCGCTCGACCTGCCGCTGCTCGAGCGGTCCCTGGTTGGGGCCAAGCCCGCCGTCGTCGTCGCCGGGCTCGAGGACGTGGCGATCCTGCGCCGCGCCAAGGACCATGGCGGTGCCTATCGCAAGGCCAGGCAGACGCTCGAGGCCGGCGGACTCTCCGAACGCGCGCAAGCCCAGGCGAAGGATTGGATGCAGACGAGTGAGCTGTTCGTCATCAAGTCGATTGCCGATGCCGACCAGGCGGAAGTTGCCAAGGACCTCTACCAGCTTTGGACGGCACTCGAGCCGGTCGCCAGTTTCTACCAAGGCGTGCCTGGCGCCGAAGCGGCCAAGACCCGTTTCGAGGCGCTGATGGCCGACGGCAAGAACAAGCGTGAGATCGACGCGGGGCGGAAACTCGCCGAGGGCAAGG
>JAYUCN010000558.1:0-10000 GCA_043740335.1 Planctomycetota bacterium | reverse complement strand
CGTGAGCAGCGGGCCCGCTGGCTTGCGCACGAACGGCAACAAGGACGAGATCACGGCGAACGCCGTTCGCCGTTCGGCCTGCCCGACCTTGGCCCCGGCCAGCAGCGGTGCTGCGCACTCGCCCCAGCGGCCCGCCTGGAACAGGAGATCGCCGAGCCGCCCGCGCAGCGAGGCCACGGTGGCCGCGTCGACGCCGTTCGCGCTGGCGTTGCGAATCGCCGCGGTCTGTTCCCGCACGGCCTCGTCGTCGCGCCACAGGAGATCGGCGACGACCGAGCTCCACTGCGCGGTGTCGACGTGGCCAGGGTCGCGCGCCCGCGCGCGCGCGACCACTTCCATGGCCTGCTCGAGCCGGCCCTGGCGCAGCGCCGAGGCGACGATCTCGAGCTGCGCTTCGATCGCTGGCTCGAGCACCGGCGTCGCACAACCCGCCAGCAGCACGAGGGCGGGCCCGGCTGCAGCTCGGCTGCGCATCAGTTCGTCGTGATGGTGACGGTGCGGCGGGAGACCTGTTCGACGCCGCCTTCGGTGAAACCGATGGACTGCACGAAGGTCGCGTAGTCGCGGTACGGATTCGACGAGGCGATCAACGGGCCGGAGAACCCCCGATAGGCCGAGACGGTCAACTCGTAGGTGCGCCCGGCGACCAACGGCGTGGCAGCCTCGCTCGGCAGCTGCACGAACGTGAACTGCGTCTGGTCCGGCGGCACGATCGCCTGCCACAGCAGCAGTTCGCCACCGGCGTCGCTGCGCAGTTCGATCTTCCCGAACTGACAGGCGGGCAGCGTGAACCCCACGGTGAAGCCCGTCGCCGCGACCATGGCGCTTGGCGGCGGGAAACTGATTGTCGGGAACGTCGGCAAGGCAAAGCCGGAAGCACCGTCGCTCGGCAGCCGGATCACGGAACTGTGTCGCAGCGTCGCGGCACCGCTGGACGAAGTGCCCTGCACGAGCGCCAGCCACCGCGATCCCGCCCTCGATCCCGTCAACTCGGGCAGTTGGAACTGCAGATCGTTGCCCGCACTGCTCAAGTTGCCGCCAAGCTCGCGCACCACGTCGACCACGCGTCCCGATGGCTGTTCGAGCGCCAACGCGAAACGAAGATTCGCGACGACGATGTCCGGATCGAGTGCGGTGAGCGCATTGGCGACGACGAACGTCGTCGTCGCAGTGAGGTCGAGAGCAATGTCGATCTGGGTCATGCCGCCTTCGCTCGGCACGCGCTCGTCGGCGATACCGGCCTTCTGCAGCGTCGTGATGCCGCCCGCCGTCGTCACTTCCGCCGCCGCCAGGTTGCCGCCGGCGACTGCGACACCGGCCTGGAACGCCGCATGGGTCGTCGCCGGATCCACATCGATCGGCAGCGACGACGGGATCGGAACGCCCTCGACGACGTCGTCCCACCATTCCTGCAGCGAGATGCGCCGCGTCACGCGCAACCGTTGCAGGCGGCTCGGATCGGCACCCAGGAGCGTTCCGGCGACGAGCCCGTGCCGGTCGAACGCCCCGAGCGGTGCTCTCAGCACGCGCAGCAACGGCAGTTCGAGGTGTTCCCCGTCGGGCCGGTCGATCGAGAACGCATGCACGATCGTGCGACCGCCGCGCTGCGACCGCAGCGACGCCGTGGCGCGACCTTCGAAATCGCGGTCGACGAAGAACGCGCCGGCCTGCTGCGTGATCCCGATCAGGCCCGCCCCCGGCACGGCACCGCGCACGACCGCGGCATCCTGCACGGGACCGCCCCCGAGCGAGTCGGTGACGATCGTGCGCGAGCGACGCGTGCCCAGGAACCGCGGTTGCTGGAAGAAGAACTGGTAGGCATCGAGCCAGCGCCGCCCGCGTTCGAGGAAGCCGACCGACTGCGCGTAGAAGACCTCGTTGCCATCGGCCGGGCGCCCTTCCTGGAACCCGAACCACTCCGCCGGCAGGTCTTCGAACAACACCTGCCCATCGGCATCGCTGGTCACAGCGAGCGCGACGTCGCCACGCAACGAACTGATGCCCGCCGGCTGCAGCGAGTCGCCGCGACCGCGCACGACCTGCTGCACACGCACGTTGCCGGCCGACATCGTGTCGAGCGTGAAGTCGCCGACTTCCGTCGACGCTGCGGCTACCGCCACCGAAGCGGTGGCGCGTGCGGGCAAGCAGCCCCCGCCGGCGAACAGTTCGATCGCAGCGGCGCGCGGGGCCCCGTCGCCACGTGTCGCCGGCACACCGGTCGCGACGAAGCGGCCCGCGCCGTCCGTGACCACCTTGATGGCGTCGACGCTCACCATGACGTCGGGCACTGGCTCACCGTTGCCATCGACGACGCGCCCGCTCACGGTCGTCGCGGCAACGGCGACGCCGAAGGCGTAGAGGCCGCCCGTGGCGACGGCAACCGCCTTGGTGATGCGACCAGCGGTCGCGGTCGCTGCGGTCGCGACTGCCGTCCATTCCCCGGTCGTGTCGTCGAGGTGGTAGAGCGTGGCGAGTGCGTTGCCGAGGCCGAGATCGTCCGCGAGGTCGATGTTCGCCGCGGGCGTGAACGTCACGGCCGGCGGATCGACGAACA
The DNA here is from genome assembly GCA_043740335.1 of Planctomycetota bacterium. Classification (GTDB taxonomy): domain Bacteria; phylum Planctomycetota; class UBA1135; order UBA1135; family UBA2386; genus DASVAL01. The sequence continues at coordinate 7,446 of JAYUCN010000558.1, read as the reverse complement.
GACCGCCACCGAACAGGATCGCACCCGTTGCCGGCACCGGCAGATCGCCGGGGAGGTGCTGCGCCTGCAGCACGCCCGTGCGTACGGCGACCGTGGCACCGACCGCGCCGGGCAGCCCCACGCTGCTGCCCGTCGGCACCGTGAGGATGCCACCCGCAGATGACGGGATCGCCGTCGCTGCGGCCTGCGTGCCGAGCGTGATCGTCGACGCAATGGCAGGCAGTGATGGCAGCCAGAGCGGGGAAGGCAAGTCGGCGCCAATGATGCTCAAGGCCACGCGCAGCGTGGCGAGCCGATCGCCCGCGACCGCGGCACCGTTCGCACCGTCGGCGCTGCAGAGGGCCCGCCCGCGCGGGCTGGCGAGAAAGTCACCGCGGCCGTTGCGCCCCGTGATCGCCGAGATCGGGGTCCCGACGACAGAGACGGTGGCACTGACGACGCCGCGTCCGGCATCGTCGAGCACGACGACCTTGCAGCTCTCGCCCGGCAGCTTCGCAAGTCGGGGGCCGATGTCGCTGCCGTTGCCGCTGCACGCCGCGAACGCGCAGGCGACCCACAATGCAGGATGGTAGACGCTCGTGCTTCGGCACTGCTTCATCGTCCGCTCCCTTGTTCGCGCGGTCGTTGGTCGAGCCGATCCGGCTCGGGCGGAGTCGCCACGCGGCTGCGACTGCCATCGACGCCGATCGAGCGCACGCCGACGACGACATCGTCGAGGCAGACGCCTGGCAGCGTGGCCTGCCACCGGCCGCCGCGCGCGGCGATCGGTTTTGCCGTCGTCATGTCGACCACGCCGGTCCAATCGGCGGCCGTCGTCTCGCGCCACACGAACTCGCAGCGATCGACGCCCGCGGGCAGTTCGTAGACGATTTCCGTGTCGTAGCGATCGCGCCGCAGTTGCGCCGAGATGACGCGCGGCGGCGGCGGTGCCGAGGCCAGTTCGATCATCGTCGCGATGACGACGCGCGTCACGTTCGCCGTGAAGGCGAAGTCCGCGAACTCCGGCAGATCGCCGTACGGCTTGCCCTCACGTGCCGTGACGTTCTGGTGCTGGCGCGAGAAGTCTTCGCGCGGCTCCGACAAGCGCACCGCCGGAAAGCCCTGCTCGAAGAACGAACGGTGGTCGCCGCCGCGACCGTAGCGATCGCCACGCAGGATCAGTTTGACGCCGAAGTCCGGCAGGTGCGTCGCCGCCGCGTAGGTGACCGCGCGCGCCATGCTGCGGCCGAAGCTGTCGTTGCCGCTCGGCGCGTAGCTGAAGCACCGCACGTGGCGATCGTAGCGCACGCCGTCCATCCCCAGCGTGTTGCCGACGATGTCGCAACCGATCATGCCGTCGACCTTGCTGTCCGCCGCCGCGAGTGCTTTGGCGTGCGCTCCCGAACCGAGCAGGCCCTGCTCTTCGCCATCGAAGGCGACGAACACGACCGTCGCCGCGAGCGGCAGCGTGCATATGACGCGGCAGGCTTCGAGAGCGACCGCGGTGCCGGAGGCATCGTCGACGGCGCCGGGTGCGTTACCGACACCATCCTCGCCCTTGCTGTTGCGCGAGTCGTAGTGGCCACCGATCACGTAGATGCGGTCGGGGTCGCTGGTGCCGCGCAGCGTCGCGAGGACGTTCACGATCGGCACTTCCTTCGGCATGCCCTGCCGCGCGCACGGCACGGTTTCCGCCTGCATGGTCACCACGAGTCGGCCGTCGGTCGGCGCGGCGATCGCTTCGAACTGGCTCCGCAGCCATTTGCGCGCCGCCCCCGTTCCTTCCGTGTCGCTGTCGGTGCGCGACAGCACGTGGCGCGTGCCGAAACCGACCAGCGTGCGCTCCGTCGCTTCGATGCGCGCTGCGTCGACCGCGCACAGGGCCGCAGCGACACGATCCTTGATCGTCGGCGTCGCCTGCGACAGGGCCGGAGCCAGGAGCGAGCAGCAGCAGACCGGGACGACGGCGATCGATTTCATGCGAAGAGGTCCACTCCTTCCATGCTCCTGGTCCGCGGCAGGCCGAGGATAGGCAACAGTGTGGTCGCGATGTCGCAGAGACGCCCACCCGCTCGCAGGCGCTTGCCCTTCACGGCCTCGCCGCACACCACGAACGGCACGGGATTGGTCGTGTGCGCAGTGTGCGGTTGCCCGGTCACGGGATCGATCATCACCTCGACGTTGCCGTGGTCGGCAGTGATGGCGATGGTGCCACCGAGTTGCAGGCAGGCCGGCACGATGCGCGCGAGGCACTGGTCGATCGTCTGCACGGCCTTCACGGCCGCCGGCAGGATGCCGCTGTGACCGACCATGTCGGCGTTGGCGAAGTTCAGGATCGTCACGTCGGGACGCTGGGCCGATCCCAGTTCGCGCAGCAGGGCATCGGTCACGATCGCGGCCGACATCTCGGGTTGCAGATCGTAGGTCGCGACCTTGGGGCTCGGGATGAGCACGCGCCGTTCCCCCGGATACTCCTTCTCGTCGCCGCCCGAGAAGAAGAACGTCACGTGCGCGTACTTCTCGGTCTCGGCGATGCGCAACTGGCTGAGCCCGGCCTTGCTCACGACCTGCGGGAAGATGCCGTCGAGGTTCTGCGGCGTGTAGGCGGCCGCACACGGGAAGTCTTCGCGGTAGCGCGTCAGTGTCACGTAGTGCACGACCGGAACCGTGGCCCGCGGAAAACCGGCGAACTCGGGGCTCACGAACGCTGCCGTGAGCTGACGCGCACGGTCCGTGCGGAAGTTGAAGAAGATCACCGCGTCACCGGTGCGCACGCGGCCGCAGTCCACAGCACCGATCATGGTGGGCAGCACGAACTCGTCGTTCTCGTTGCGCGCGTAGGCCGCGGCGATCGCGGCCTGCGCCGACTCGGCCGTGAGCCCCTGGCCGAGCGTCAGCGCGTCCCAGGCCTTCTGCACGCGCTCCCAGCGCTGGTCGCGATCCATCGCCCAGTAGCGACCGAGCACGGTGCCGATGCGACCGGTGCCGAGTTCGCGCATCCAGTTCTCGACGTTCGCGAGGAACCCTTCTGCCGAACGGGGCGGCGTGTCGCGGCCATCGAGGAACGCGTGCAGCACGACGCGATCGCCGACGAGCCCTTCCTGCTTGCACATGCGCAGCAGGGCGTGCAGATGCTGGTCGCTGCTGTGCACGCCGCCGTCGGAGACGAGCCCGAACAGATGCAACGTCGTGTTGGATCTACGCGCATGCTCGATCGCCGACCGCAGCGCCGGGTTCTGCTGGAAGCGCCCCTCGCGGATCTCCCGATCGATGCGCGTGATCTCCTGGTAGACGACGCGGCCAGCACCGATGTTGAGGTGGCCGACCTCCGAGTTGCCCATGAGCCCACACGGCAACCCGACGTCCTCGCCGCTGGCCTCGAGCGACGTGGTCGGCCACGTCTGGCGCAAGCCGTTCCAGCAACGCGGGGCCGCTGTGCTGATCGCGTTGCCGGGACCGGCCGCTGCTTCGCCAAAGCCGTCGAGCACGACCAGCAGCAGAGGCGGGCGCTGCTTCGTCATGACAGCATCTTGTCGACGGATACCGCGATCGCCTGCTGCTGGCGGCGGATCTCGGTGAGCACGACGGTCGCGCGTCCCATGGTGCTGTCGGCGAGGTCGCGGTTGGTCAGGTAGGCGGCGTTGATGCGCACGTTGAGGAACGCCCCTTCGGCGGCGGCGAGCAACAGCGAAGCACCCGACGCGAGGTCGCTCACGATCGCCTTGCCGATGCAGCCCGTGACGCCCTGCATCGCGACGAACACGTCGCGCACCATGCACAGGGTCTCCTCGGGCACCACCATCGCGCCGACCATGGCTTCCTGGATGGCCTTCTCGCGCAGCGCCTTCTGCTGGTCGGTGTCCTTCGCCATGGCGAAGGCGACCGAGACGAGGTCGAACGAACGGCAGTCGCGTTCCGCCATCGGCAGCAGGCGCTTCAGGTGGTTCTGGAGCTGGCCCTCGACGCGCGCGAGATCCTGCTCGCGGTCGACGTTCGCCTTCTTGCCGCGCGAGAAGCGCACGACCATGAGGAAGAGGGCGGTGCCCATGCTGCCGGCCATGGCGGCCGCAGCACCGCCGCCTGGCGTGGGCGTCCTCGCCGCGAGGGACTCGACGATCTGCTCGAAGGATTGGTGGATCATGCGGAGCGATGAGTCTCGGCGGCGGCGACAGCGGATCAAGGCCGGAGGTGGTTCTTCGCGGCGACGATTCCGACGCGAACTTGCGCGACGCAGCCGATCGCGGACAGTGTCGGCATGCGTTGGAACCGCGTGCGCTTCACCCTTGGCTGCTGGTTTGCCGTCGCGGCATGTTCAACGGCCGCGCCCGTGCCGGAGTCTCTGCAGGCGTTGGTCGACGAGAGTCCCGAGGGCATGCCGGCCCGGTTCGCGATCGACGGTAACCGCATCATCGCATCGGCGGTCGCGATCGGACCTGGCGCGCTGCCGGCGGTGGTGCGCACGACGATCGACGCGGTGGCACCTGGCGGGGAGGTGCTGTTCCAGGGCCGCGAATGGGGACCGCGCGGGGCCGGGTTCCGTGTCGAGAAGCGCTACCGCGACGGGGCGAAGGAGCACGTGCGTTCGGTTCTCGTCGCGGCGGACGGCAGGGTGCTGGAACGCGCGCATTCGGTGCCGATCGGCGAGGTGCCGCAGCATGTGCTGGCGGCGGCGATGCGGGTCGGGTCGATGGTCGATGAAGCGCGCATCGTGTCGGGGCCCGAGCGAGAAGAGCACTGGTCCCTCGTGGTCCGCGACCGGCTCGGGCGCACGTTCGTGGTGACGATCGGGCTGGATGGCAGATCGATCGGCTCCTGCCGTCGCGTGGTCGCTCGCGTCGATGCGTAGCACCTTGGGTGCCGCGGCCGTTCTTGTTCTGATCTCGCGAAGACTGTGATTGCCGCGCCGCCGCGGTCTGATCCCGCTGCACAACGTCGTGGTCAAAACGAACCGATCGTCAACGTGAGCGCGTTCGTGCTCGTGAGGGCCGTGATGTTGCCAAGTGCGTCGAGTGCGACTGGCACCACCTGCTGGTGAAGGACCTGGCCAGCCAGCACGGTCGTGCTCGGGATCACGATCTGTGTCTGAAGACTGTTGCTCGTCGGCACGTACAAGTCGAGCAGATCCGGGCTCACGAGCAGCGTGCAGCCCGCCACACCTTGGGGCAGGATCGACGCCAGCGGAGTCGATGCCGTGGCGAGCCCACGCACGCCAATCGCCAGCGAGTTTGCCGGCATGCCGGTCGAAACCGAGGTGAACGTCGCGCCAGTCCACGGCAGCGATGTGGCCGTGAGCACGTTGGGGCCGCCGGAGCCGGTGCAGCCGGCGCCATTGACGACGGCCGTGGCCGGACACGTCGTGGTGAGTCGGGCCAGGTAGGCGGCAGCAAGGCCGCCGGCAGTGGCGAACGTGCCCCCGACCATGATGTCGCCGTTGCCCACCGCAGTGAGGGCCGACACGACGCCGTCCGTGCCCGAGCCCAGCGCCGACCAGGTCGTGCCATTCCACCGCGCGATCCCGTTGGCGTCGACGCCCCCCGGCAGCGTGAAGCCCTGGCCACCGGCCAGCAGGTCTCCGTTCGGCAGAGAGGTCAAGGCAGACACACGTGGGGAACCGCCGGCGACGGTCGGCAAGCCCAGCGCCGACCACGTGGCACCATTCCATTGCGCGATGCAGTTGGCGATCGCGCCCCCGGCCAGGCTGAAGGCGCCGCCCACCACGAGGTCCCCGTTTGGCCGCCTGGCCAGGGTGTACACGGGGTTGCTCCAACCGGAATGGTGGTCGCCGATCCCAGCACCCAACTTCGACCAGCTGACGCCATTCCAACGCGCGATGGAAGGGACGGTCAGCCCGCCCACTGCGTCGAAATTGCCGCCGACCACGAGGTCCCCGTTCGCCAGTGTAGCAAGGGCAAACACGGGGCCGTTCAGCAAGGCCAGCGACGACCACGCCGTGCCATTCCAGCGCGCAATGGGGCCCGTGGGGAGGCCCCCCGCCCACGAAAACGCTCCTCCCGCCACGAGGTCGCCGTTGGGCAGCGTCGTGAGGGCGAAGACGTCGCCATTCATGCCCAACCCCAGCGCCGACCACGTCGTGCCATTCCAGCGCGCGATCCGATTCGCTCCGACGCCTCCGGCGGCATAGAAATCACCACCAGCCACGAGGTCGCCGTTGGGCAGCGTAGCGACGGCATTCACGTGGGAGATTGCGGTAACTGCGAGGCTCATACCCGTCCCCAACGGCAACCATGTCGTGCCATTCCAGCGCGCGATGGCGTTGGCGCTCACACCGCCAATGATCGTGAAGTAGCCGCCGGCGACGACGTCGCCATTCGCAAGGGTGGTGAACGCAAGCACCGCGCTGTTCGTCCCCGCGCCCAGCGCCGACCACGTCGCACCATTCCAGCGCGCGATGTAGCTGGCGTTCAACGTACCGACGTTTGGAAAGGAGCCCGCTGCGACGAGATCGCCGTTCGGCAGTGTGGTCAGGGACAGCACCGAGGCAGAGGGTAGGGGGTTGCTGATCCCCGAACCCAGCGGCGACCACAGCACGCCATTCCAGCGGGCGATGTGATGGAAGGCCGAAGTACCGATGGTGGTGAAGCACCCACCGGCCACGAGGTCGCCGTTCGGCAACGCCGCGAGCGACTGGGCCCATGTACCTATAGCCAGCGTCGACCAGGTCGTGCCATTCCAGCGTTCGATGTGTTGCTGACCCGTTGCTGCCACGAGATCGCCGTTCGGCATCGTGGCGAGAGCGGTGACGTAGGTGGCCAATCCCAGTGCCGACCACGCTGTGCCATTCCAGCGTGCAACGGTGCCGGTGTAGAGGCCCCCCGCCCACGAAAACTCTCCACCCGCCACGAGGTCGCCGTTCGGCAGCGTGGCGAGGGCAAAAACGAAGAAGGTGGGGTTGCCAGGAAGGCTGAGCCCCGAGCCGAGCGCCGACCAGGTCGTGCCATTCCAGCGGGCGATGCTGTGGGCGCTCACGCCGCCAGCCAAGGTGAATTCGCCGCCGGCCACGAGATCGCCATTGGGCAGCGTGGCAAGGGCTCGCACATTCGCCCCATAGGTCGAGGTGCCGCCGCTCATCCCCGAACCCAGCGCGGACCACGCCGTGCCATTCCAGCGAGCGATCTGGTTGGCACTCACTCCCCCCGCGGTGGTGAATTGACCACCCGCTACGAGGTCGCCGTTCGGCAGCGTCGTGAGCGCGTACACCTGGGTGTAGCCGACACCGCCACTCATTCCCGAGCCGAGCGCGGCCCACGCACCGGAGACAGGGTCGTACGTGGCGATGCAGTTTGCTTGCGTTGTGCCGGCCAAGACGAAGCGGCCACCGAGCACGAGCACCGACTGCGCCGGACCCGGGCCATCAGGATCCCACATGGTGGTCGCACTGACCTCGTTGTTGGTGCCAGGCACACCAGCGGACAACCACTGGGTGGAGCACTGTGCTGAGGCTCGCGG
>JAYUCN010000557.1:0-1653 GCA_043740335.1 Planctomycetota bacterium | reverse complement strand
CCTCGAAGTCGAACTCGAACTGCTGCGCAATCGGCAGGCGGCGCAAGAGCAGTCGCAGCGGTCGCCGCAGCAGCGCTGGCCCGTGCTCGTGCACCCATTCTTCGTGGTCCGAGAGCAAGGTGGCCTCACTCGCCAGCAGCGGGCCGCGATCGAGTTCGTCGCACTGGAACTCGAGGAACGGCGTGCCCACCTCGCGACGCACGCGGCGACGGTCGGCATCGACGAGGTCGTTGACGAACCGCAGGGTCTCGCGCGCGATCGGATCGTCGATGGCAGCGAGGTCGCTGCCGCTCAGTTGCCAGGTATGCCGGTGCGCCGGCTCGGTCCCGCGTGCCACGGGTGGTGCAGACGCGGTGGCCTTGTGCGCCCTGGCCGGATCGGTGGTGAATCGCTGCTGGGCCTCGACCCGCGGGCCGTCGTCTGCCGGCATGCGTTCGTCGGGAGGCAGGTGTTCGATGCCGATGCGCAGCACGAGCGGTGCGGGAGGAGTAGTGGTCCGCGCTGAGGCCGTGCCGGCGAGAGGCAGGGGAGTCACAGTGGTCGGCTGTCCCACACAGCCGGCCAGCAGGCACACCAGAATGCCGAGCTGGAACCTCACACAACCCTCGAACAAAGAGCGTGCCGACGACTGCCGGCTGCATCGGCTCCGACGAAGGTCGTGCTGCAGCCAGTTCCCGCGCGCGCAACCACAGACTACCTCACGAAACCCGCGTGGTTTCGGGCTCGGCGGGCAGTTGCCGATGTCAGTGGCGATTCGCGCTTCGAGTTTTCTTCAATCCACCGCGCGCCGGCGCAGGCCGTCGGATGGCTGGAAGCGGGGCCCCAGCGAGCGCGCCAGTTGGTCGAGCGTAGCGACCACGGTCGACAGGCCTTCTCGGCGCGCGAACTGCGTGATGCCGCCCAGAAACGGCGGGAAGCCGATGCCCATCACGAGGCCGAGATCGAGGTCCTGTTCGTCCTGCACGATGCCTTCGTCGAGGCAGCGATAGGCTTCGTCGACGAGCGGGTAGACCAGTCGGTGCACGAGTTCGGAGCGCGAGGCGATGCGCGCCGGCGTGCCGCGCTGCTGGCGCAGGGCGGCGATGACGGCGCGACCGGGGCCGTCGCCGTGACCGTCCTTGCCGTAGATGCCACCGCCGCTCTTCTGGCCGAGCGCCTTCGCTGCGGCCATCGCCGGGAACAACTCGCATGGCACCATGCGCTGCGGGAAGCCCGCCTGCATCACGGCGCTGACTTTCGTGGCGACATCGAAACCGATCTCGTCGAGCAGGCGGCACGGGCCCATCGGCATGCCGAAGTCGAGCATCGCCGCGTCGATCGCTTCCGCACTGGTGCCTTCGAGCAGCAGGCGCGCCGCTTCGTTCACGTAGGGTGCGAGGCAGCGGTTGACGAGGAAGCCCGGCGTGTCGGCCGTGACGACGGGGAACTTGCCGAGCCGCAGCGCGAGCCGACAGGCGGTGGCCACGGCCGCAGTGCTCGTGTGCTTGCCGCGGATGACCTCGACGAGCGGCATCTTCTCGGGCGGGTTGAAGAAGTGGATGCCGACGACGCGCTGCGGCTCGGCGATGCCGGCAGCCATCGCCGAGACCGACAGCGAACTCGTGTTGGTCGCGAGGATGGCCGTCGGCGGCAGACCGCGTGCCACGGCGGCAG
>JAYUCN010000556.1:0-4143 GCA_043740335.1 Planctomycetota bacterium | reverse complement strand
CTGCAACCAGTCGCACGGAGGCGGTCTCGCCGCGGCAACCAAGCGACTACCATGGTGCGCATGCGCCACTTGGCCACTGCACTCGTCACTCTCATTGCGGCAACGCTGTCGACGCAGGAGCCGGCTTCCCCCGCGCGTCAGCAACGCGTCGCCGTCGTCGAGATCGCCCTCGATGCAAGCGACCCTGTCGATGCGGCGTTCAGCGCGGTGGCGAAGAAGGCGGCGGCGTTCCACAACGCGACCACGATCGCCTGGGATGGTCACGACACGAAGGCACTGCTCGACCAGTTGCAGACGAACGCGAAGACTCCCAACGACATCCTGTTTGTCGTGCGCCCCGAGCGCTTCGACATGATGCTGCACCGGCGGATCCTGCTGTCGCTGACGGACCTCGACGACGATCCGCTGCTCGACGCGACGTTCGGTTACCTGACTGCGCGCGACGCCAAAGCACTCGAGGCCTTGTGGCAGCGCACCGAGACCCTGCATCGCGACGGCCTGCGCGCGCGCATCTGGCACTCCGTCGGCGTCACCTCCGGCATGAAGTCGACGACGTACGCGGGCCACTGCTCTGAACTAGAGCAGGCCGCCGGCTTCCGCGGCGACTCGTTCTACTTTGGCGTCGTCGAGCACGACCCGGACGTGCGCGCGTTCGTCGCCGCGACCCTGCCCAAGCTCGCCGCCGCGTCGGTGCTGACGTTCGGCGGCAACGGCGACCCGCAGGGCGTGTGGCTATTCGACGGCAAGCGCAACCTCAAACACGACCTGCACTGGACCTACGAACCTTCGCTCGTCGGCCAGGATCCCGAGCACGCAATGCCGCGCCTCGTGGCCGAGCAGGTGCGCACGCTCGCCCTGCCGGGCACCATCGTGTGGAGCGGCACGTGCCATTCGGCCGCCACCCACGACATCTACCTCGAAGGCGACATCGTCTCGACGTTCGGCAAGGCGCCGCGCGGAACCGTGCACGCCCTGGCGATGGAGCAGAGCCTCGGCCTCGCTTTCCTCGACGCGGGCGCCGTGGCGCTGCTCGCGCCGGTCGGACCCAACCACGGCCTCGCGGTGCTGCGCGAGACCACGTTCGCGCTGCAGCACGGCGCGTCGCTCGGCGAAATCCTCAAGTCGACGTACGACGATGTGCTGCTCGCAGCGAAGGGGCCGCTGCGACTCGACCTCGTCGTCGACGGCAAGGCCATCAAGAACGGGGAACACGTCATGCAGAGTGGCGGCGCCAACCGCGTGCTGCTCGGCGATCCGACACTGCGGCCGTTCCGGGCTACGCAGGATCCGCGCGAGACGGTCCGCATCGAAGCCGGCAAGGACGGCACGTTCGTCGTGCACATCGAATGGGCCGCCGGCTTCCACGCGCGCGGCTGGGACATGTTCGGAACGGACCGCGAGCACGGTGCTGCGGTGCCCGTGCGGATTGCCATCGACACGCTGCTGCCACCGACCTGCACGAGCGTCCGCGTGACGGTGCACGGCACGACGGCCGCTGGCGAAGAACTGCCGTTCGTCCTCGACCACGCCGTGCTGGAGACGTTCGCGGGGCAACGCTGGCTCCACCTCCAGGCAAACGGCCCGCGCGCGACTGTCGAAGGCAAGGCGCTGCGCGTCGACTTCGAAGTCGCCGATGCCACGCGCTGAACGACTGCGATGACGCACGCTTGAACGGCCGGCGAGGCCGGCCAGAATCCATGCGCATGCGATCGTCGAGCGCCCTCCTGCATCGTGCCGTCGTCGCCGGCCTCTTCGCGATCATCGCGCCGGTCGCCGCGCAACAACCGACACTACCGACAGCACCGGTCAAAGCCGCGCCGCAGGAGCCGCGGCAACGCCCGCGCCCCGCCGATGCGACCTCGCTGTTCCGCACCTTCGCCGCGATGACGGGACTCGAGGCGCGGTTCGAGGAGGACAAGCATCTGGCACTCCTCGCGCTGCCGTTGAAGAGCAAGGGCCGGCTCTACTTCTTCCGTCGTGATCGCACGTCCGCCGGCTACCTCGCGCGCCACGTCGAACAGCCCGAGGTCTCCAGCGTGCTCATCACGCCGACCGAACTGCGCCTCCAGAACCGCGACGGCACGGAGGTCGTCGATCTCAAGCGCAGCGACAAGGTGCGCACCTTCATCACGTCGCTCGTGCACGTCTTCGAGGGCGACGAAGCAGCGCTCACGAAGGCCTACACCGTGCAGTTCACGCCAACCGAGAAGGACAAGGCCGAAAAGGACCCCGCCGGTTGGACGCTCACGCTGGTGCCGCGCGACAAGCCGCTGAACCAGATGCTCAAGAGTCTGCACCTCGTCGGCGAGGGTGAGGCCGTGGTCCGCATCGAGATCGAAGAACCGAACGGCGACCGCACCGTGACCCGCATCGTCGCCGCCGATCCGACGCGCACGTTCGACGCCGCGGAACAGCAGCGGCTGTTCGGGATCGGACCGAAATGACGCGCGGCGAAGGCCCCCGCATCGCGGTCTGCCTGCTCACGCTGCTCGGCTTGTTCGTGTTCGTGCAGGGCAGCCTGCGCGTCACGACCGACATCACGCACTTCCTGCCGCACGGCGAACGCGACTCCGCGATCGACCTCGCGCGCCAGATCGCGACCGGACCGCTGAGCCGCACGCTGATCCTGGTCGTCGAAGCTCACGATCGCGACGAGGCCGCCGTCGTGAGCCGCGCCTTCGAAGCCGGGCTGCGCGCCGACGCACGCGTCGCTGCGGCCATCGAGTCGCTCGACGGGGGCCCGCCGGCAGGCATCGAGGAAGCGCTGTGGAAGACCTACGAACGGCACCGATTCGGCTTCTTCGCGGCATCGGCCGCGGCGGCGACCGAACGGTTGTCGCCGGCGGGGATCGCGACTGCTGTCGACCATCTCAAGGCGAAGCTCAGCACACCGATGTCGGGCCTGCTGAGCCGCGTGGCGCCGGGGGATCCGTTCCTCGTGCTGCCGGCACTGTTCGAACGCCTCGCCGGCGCGCAGAGCGGCAATCTCGGCGTCGTCGACGAACGCTTCGTCACGAGCGAAGGGGCCGCGGCCGTGCTGTTCCTGACCACGAAGGCGAGTGCCTCGGACGCGACGCTGCAAGAGCCGCTGCTCGCCGGCGTGCGCGACGTCTTCGCGCACCTGCAGACGACGCACGGTAGTCACCTGCGCCTGCAGCAGAGCGGTGTGCACCGGCACGCGGTCGCCGCGAAGGCATCGATGGAGGCCGACATCGAACGCGTCTCGATCGGTTCGACGATCGGCTTCCTGGTCACGTTCCTGCTGCTGTTCGGTTCGCTGCGACCGCCGCTGCTGTGCCTGCCGATCCTCGCCATCGGCTTCTTCGCGGGCGCCGCGGCATGCATGCTCGCGTTCGGTTCCGTGCACGGCCTCACGCTCGCGTTTGGCTCGTCGCTGGTCGGCGTCAGCATCGACTACGCCGAACACTTCTTCAGCCATCAGGCCATGGCTCCGCATCCTGATGGCCCGCGGCAGACGATGTCGCAGCTCTGGAACGGCCTGTTGCTCGGTGCTTTGACGACGATCGTCGGCTTCGTGACGCTGCTCGTCGCCACGTTCCCGGGTCTGCGCGAACTGGCGTTGTTCGCCACGGCGGGGATCGCCGCCGCCCTGTTCGCGTCGTGGGCGCTCCTGCCGGGTCTCGCCGGGCGCACGCACGCAACGCGCGTGTCGCGCGCGACGGTGACGATGCTGCGGCGGCTCCTGCACGTGCAGGGCCGCGCGCGCGTGTGGCTGGCCCTGCCCGTGCTCGCCGTGATCGTGGTGATCGTCGTCGGGCTGCCGCAGGCGCGTTGGGACGACAGCCTCGCGAGCATGAATCGTGTCGATCCGCATCTGAAGGCCGAGGACGACGCCGTGCACGCGCGCGTCGCGCGCTACGAACAGCGGCGCGTCGTGATCGCGACCGGCGTCGATGAAGAAGGTGCGCTCGTCGCCAACGACCGCGTCGCCGAGGTGCTCGCCGAGGCCGAACGCGCGGGCGAGATCGCGGGCTTCGGCAGCGTCGCCTCGATGTTGCCGAGCGCCGCCCGCCAGCGTGCCGTTGATGCTGCGGTGCGCGGCGATGCCACGCTGTGGCCGCGTCTGTGCTTTGCGCTGACCGCCGCGGGTTTCGTCGCGGCCGCGTTCGAGCCGTTCGCGCA
>JAYUCN010000555.1:0-1655 GCA_043740335.1 Planctomycetota bacterium | reverse complement strand
GCTGTAGCTTTGGACTTCGATGTCGCGGCTTACGTGCCCAACGTGCAGTCGGTCGCGGTCGGCCTGCACGCATGTCGAGAGACTCCGCGGCAGTCGCTGGGGCTCGTGCTCTCGGGACGTCTGCCCTTCGGCTCAGGGACGCCGCCGATGGTCGTGGTGTTGCGCCAGCCGTCGCCGCGCGCGTTCGTTGCGCCGGTGGACACGGAGAACTTCATCGTGCCCACCGAGCCGATCGGCTTCAGCCTGTTGGCGGATCTCGGCGAGGACGGCTCGGTCGAGATCGTGGTCGCGATGCGCCTCGAACCGGTGCTCGCCTCCCTGGGCTTGCTGCAGCTCGGCGTCAACGGCTTCCGGCCGGTCGGCAGCATCGACATCGGCGCCGAGTCGCCAAAACAGATCCGTGCACTCGTCTTCGACCGCGCCTTCCCGGCCACCACGTTGTCCGTCGAGAGAAGAGCCGTCTTCATCGTGCACGAGACCGAGATCGACGGTTCGCGCGAACGGCGCCTCTCGACGCGGCTGGTCGAGGTGCAGGCTGGCCAACCGCGACTCCTGCCACCGGACGCCGGGGGTGCGATCGGTTTCCCGATCCAGAACCTCGTTGGCGGCAACTTCCATCCGATCAGCGTGGCGAGTGGCGGCGCGGTGCGCGATCTGGCGCTCGTGCAGCAGGCGGATCTCGTGCTGCCAGACGAAGTCGTGCTCGTCCAGAACGACGGCTTCGGCGGCTTCCCGAGCCTCAGCAACCGGCTCGCGTTCCCTGGACTGCTGCCGGATTCGCTGACGTTGTTGCCATCGCCGCAAGGTCAGGTCGACCGACTCTTGTTCTGCGCCCAGGACTCACGCCTTGGCGTGTGGCAGCACAACCCTGCAAGCACCCCGGTGCAGCTTGCGAATGCCGTCACGTCCCAGCTGCGCACGCTGATCATCGGTAATCCCATGCTCGCGATGGCCAACCTTGCCGACACGACACGCCTCCAGGTCGGCGATGTCGACGGGGATGGTGTGCCGGACCTCGTCGTACTGCTGGCCTTCAACCTGCCGACACCTGGGGAAGCAGATGCGCGCCTGGCGCTGCTGCGCGGCAAGGTGGCACCTGGGTCGAACGAGTTCCCGTTCTTTGAACCGACCGTGCTGACCCCCGTGCATGGCAAGGCTTCGGCGTTGGCTCTGGGCGACTTCTCGAGCGCCGGCCCTGGCCAGCCCCGCCAACTCGAACTTGCGGTTGCGGTGCCCGAAGGCACACCAGCCGGTGCCGCGAATGGTGACCACATTCGTTTCTTCCGCTACGCCGCGGGAGCCACTCCTGCCGACGACTGGTTCCAGCCGAGTGCGCTGCCTGGTGGTCCGCAGGTGCTGCTGGCGGGCAGCGGCCCGAAGGAGATCGTGGCCGGTGACTTTGACCGCGATGGTCTGATCGACCTGTTGGTCGCGTGCGGTGCCGACAGCACGCTGCGCTTCTTCCGCAACACTTCGGGCCTCGTGAGTACGCCGGGCCATGTCGACGTGGCGGCGTTCGAGGAAGGCTTGACGTCGCCGCGACCGCTGGCCCCCGGGGTGCCGCGCGTGCTGCGCCTGAGCGACATCAATGGCGACGGCAACCTCGATGCCGTCGTGTTCGTCGAATTCACGTCCGGCATCACGTTGCAGCGCAG
>JAYUCN010000554.1:0-4148 GCA_043740335.1 Planctomycetota bacterium | reverse complement strand
CAGCTGCTGCCGGGCGTCGAAGGCATCAAGGGTCTCCTGAGCTGCCTCACGCAGGCGCGCTATGGCATCGCGTGGGGCGCCATCGGTGCCGCCCAGGCGGCGTTCGACGAAGCCTGTCGCTACAGCAAGATCCGCATCCAGTTCGACAAGCCGATCGCGCGTTTCCAGCTCGTGCAGAACAAGCTCGTCTGGATGGCCGCCGAGATCACCAAGGCACAGCTGCTGTGCTGGAAGCTCGCCAAGATGAAGGAGGCCGGCACGATGCAGCACTACCACGTGTCGATGGCCAAGCGGAACAGCTGCTGGATGGCGCTCGAGTGCTGCCGGCTGGGCCGCGACATCCTCGGCGCCAACGGCATCACCGACGAGTACCAGATGATGCGGCACATGTGCAACCTCGAGTCGGTCATCACCTACGAGGGCACCCACGACATCCACGGCCTCATCATCGGGCGTCAGCTCACCGGCGAAGACGCGATCCTGTGACCGTTCGGGAACGTGCGTTCCCGAACGGTCAGTGCTTCCTTGCGGCCGGTGTGAATACTGGCAGTGGACGACATCGTGCAGGCTGATGCTCTCGGTGGCCGGCCGCGCATGAGGGTGCTCCACGTGCTCGCCGAGACCGGGTACTCGGGCGGGGAAGCGCAGCTCCGGCTCATCCTCGAGCACCTGCTGCGCGCGGGTCATCACAACGAAGTCGTGCTCGTGCCGGGCGCGAGGTTCGCAGCGACAGCGCGCGAGCTCTCTGTGCCCGTACACGAAGCGCCGCTGCGGCGGTGGTGGCGCCCCGACCTCTGGCCGCGTCTGCGCAGCATCTACCGGCGAACGGCGCCGGACGTCATCCACTTCGCCTGCGGACGGTCGCTGTTGCTCGGTGGTCTCGCAGCCTTCGGCGTGCCGGCGAAGAAGGTCACGATCCGCCGCATCGACTATCCGATCCGTCGCGGCCTGCTCGGTGGCTTTCGCTATACGCGCTTGTGCGATCACACGATCGCGATCTGCGATGCGATCCGGCAGCGGCTGCTCGCCGCGGGTGTGCGTGACGAACGCATCACGCGCGTCTACGACGGCATCGACCCTCTACCGTGGACCGGGTTGCAGGAACACAAGGCGGTGGCGCGTGCGCGCCTGCACATCCCGGCCGCCGCGCAAGTGGTCAGTTGTGCCGGTGTGTTGCGGCCCCGCAAGGGCCAGCACGTACTGCTCTCTGCGTTCGCGCGCATCGCGAAGGACCTGCCGCAGGCCGTGCTCTTCCTCGCCGGTGGCGGCAGCGAGCACGAGACTCTGAAGGCACAGGCGGCATCGCTCGGGCTTGGCGATCGGGTGTTCCTGCCCGGACAGGTGCAGCCCGTGCACGACGTCTACGCGGCGTCCGATCTGTTCGTCATGCCCTCGTTCCACGAAGGCCTCTGCAACGCCTGCCTCGAAGCTAGCTTTGCTTCGCTGCCGCAGGTCGTGACGGACGCGGGTGGCAACGGCGAGATCGTCGTCGACGGCGTCACGGGGGCGGTCGTTGGCAAAGGCGATGTCGAGGCGCTCGCGAGCGCGCTGCGGTTGTACCTGCAGAACGCCGCGCTCGCGGCGGCACACGGGGCCGCCGGCCGCGCGCGCAGCCTGCGCATGTTCACGGCCGATCGGCTCGGGCCCGAGATCGAGGCGGTGTTCGCCGGATTGCGGCGGTGACCGCGAGGGTCAGGCCGTGGCCGGCCACAGCCAGGCGAACGTGGCTCCCGTCACGATGGCGTAGACGATGCCGTCGAAGATGAACTTGAGCGTGGTGCCCCACTTGACGCCCTTCCAGATCGAGTCGGTCACGCTCGAGAACGCGTAGCCGAGCACGGCCGCGATGCCAGCCCGGCGGAACACGACCATGCCTTCCGCACCGTGGCCGAGGGGTTTGCTCAGGTAGGCGACGAACACGGCGACGACGAGGCAGAAAGCGAACCACTGGCCGAGCGCCTTGCCCATGAAGGGTGGCCCGCTGGGGCGCACGACCATGGAACCGACCGGTCCCTGCTGGAACTTGGCCTGCATCTCGGCAGAGCCCATCTCCTTCATCGAACCGGGGCACGGGAACATGAACTGTCCCGGTCGCACGCCCGCTTTGCGCAAGGAGTCCAGGAAGGCCGCTTCGTTCGGCAGCTTCTCGTAGTCCCCTTTGTGGATCTGCAGTGCCATGTGGATCAGGGAGCTGGCCACGAACACGAACACTGCCGAGACGAGGATCGGCAACCAGAGATCGGCGAAGGTGATCATGGTCGAGATTGGAACGGGGCCGCGACACTTCGCAAGCGATTGGCATCAATCCGTGGTGGGGGGGCTCCGGTGCGATCGAAGGCGTGCTGCCGCAGCCTGCTGTCCGGGGTGCCCGAGGCTTGCTACGTTCCTGCTCGCAAGGTCGGCAGGTGCTTGCCGATAACGAACCGACGTGACCGACTTCGACCTCAAGCAGGATTGCCGCCATGTGCGGTGGGACCGGCCCTGCACGCCGCACAAGCAGAGAGCCAAGGTGTGCGCCACGTGCGACGAGTACGATCCGATCCAGCATCGTGTGCTCATGGTCAAGCTCGCGGCGGTGGGCGATGTGCTGCGCACGACGGCGTTCCTGCCGGCGATCCATGCGACGTGGCCGCGCGCCAAGGTGACGTGGGTCACGCGGCGGTCGGCGGTCGCGTTGTTCGACGGCAATGCGCTCGTCGACGAAGTGCTGGCGACCGACGACGCCGTGACGGCGGCGCGGTTGCAGACCGAGACGTTCGATGTCGTGTTGTGTCCGGACGCGGATCCCGATGCCGCGGTGCTCGCGACGATGGCTCGCGGCAGGGAACGGCGCGGCTACGTGCGCGATGGCGAGGGGCGGGTCGTGCCGCTGGGGCCGGGCGCGCGGCACTGGCTCGAGCTGGGGCTCGATGACGGCAAGAAGAAGCAGAACCGCGAGACCTATCAGAGGCTCGTCGCCGAGGTGCTGGGTTTGGATCCTCTGCTCGTGCGCGAACCGATCCTGGTGCCGGCCGCGGCGGACAGTGCATCGGCCGCGGCGTTCGTGAAGGGCCTGCCGACGAAGGGGCCGCTCGTCGGTCTCAACACGGGCGCTGGCGGACGCTGGGTCTACAAGCAGTGGACCAGGGAACACCAGCAGACGTTCCTGCGAGCGTGCACGGACGCGGGCTGCAGCGTGCTGTTGCTCGGCGGTCCCGAGGAAGTGCAGCGGCATCGTGAACTGCTCGCGTCGGCGGCGGGACGGCCCGTGTTCGACGGCGGCAACCACAATTCGTACGGGCGCTTCGCGGCGCTGATCGACCAATGCCGCGTCGTCGTGACGGGCGATTCGCTCGCGGTGCACGTGGCGGCGGCGCGCAAGGTGCCCGCGGTGGTCTTGTTCGGGCCGACGTCGGCGCACGAGATCGAGTTGTATGGGCGCGGTTCGAAGATCGTGCCGAAGGACCTGCCGTGTCTGTGCTGCTACTTGCCGCGCTGCGATCGGGTGCCGCACTGCCAGGCGCTCATCGAACCGGCAACGGTGCTTCTGGCCGTGCAGCATTGGCTCGCGGTGGCTCCGTCGGCGCGCTGAAGCCGAATGGTGGCTGGGCCAAATTGAGTGAAGTTATCGATGTATGTCGACTTTCGACAAACTGGGGCAAGATCACTTGAATCGATGGATTGCACGCAGGAATCCACAGCCCTGCGCACGGTGACAACGCCTTCACGGTGCCGCTTTCGATGGCTTCACGAAGCGCACGATGCCGAGCGGTTGAGGCCGGCAGAACCAAGCGCACACAACCGGCACCGCATCGCGAGCCCCTTCACGCCAGCGGCTCGGCTGCGCCTGCGGCGGTCACGCTGCATCGCTCGCGCGCGACGAGGCCCGTTGCCCACGGGTAGAGCGGACAGATCAGCAACAGGATCATCGGGAAGATCTGCGTCAGCAGGCGCGACGCGGCGGTGACCACGTGCCATCGCTGACCATGTGGCGTGACGACGAACGCGACGTGATACAGGCCGAACAGCACGACGAGCACGACCGACAGCAGGCGGCGACCTTCCAGGTAGTCCGGATCGGCGCGCTGCCCGAGACGCCACGTCAGCGGCAGCAGCAGTGGCGCCAGGAACAGGATGCCGCCGCCGAACTGAGCGATCTCGGACAAGAA
>JAYUCN010000553.1:0-4148 GCA_043740335.1 Planctomycetota bacterium | reverse complement strand
CAAGCCTCGGGCCAGATCCTAATGCCTGGACCATCGACCGCTGGAATTCGCCGCGAATGGCCCCAACCGGACCAGCACGACCAGCCCTCGCGGTTCGCAGCCGCGGGCGGCATGCGGTCACGACCGGCAGATGTTCCGTGCCCGGAACATCATGCAGTGCCGACGCGGTCGCTCAGCACCGCCCTGTTCGCTTGCGTACCCTTGGACTCGCCGTCATGCGGACTAGAGTCTGCGCGCAAACCGTCCGCCGCACGCCTGCGGCAGGCGCGACGCAAGCCTCTCATGCAACGCGTGACCACCATCGAGCGCGGCGCTGACCCTCACTGGGTCGGCGACGGCTTCCCCGTGCGGACCTTCTTCTCCTACGCCGACGGCCCCTCCATCAGCCCCTTCCTGTTGCTCGACTACGCCGGCCCGGCGCGCTTCGAGCCAGCCGAACAACCCCGCGGCGTCGGCCCGCATCCGCACCGCGGCTTCGAGACCGTCACGATCGTCTACCAGGGCGAGGTCGAGCACCGCGACTCGGCCGGGAACGGCGGCAGGATCGGCCCCGGCGACGTGCAGTGGATGACGGCCGCTGCCGGTATCGTGCACGAGGAGATGCACGGCCGGGAGTTCACGCGCAAAGGTGGCACGCTCGAAATGGTGCAGCTGTGGGTCAATCTGCCGGCGCGCTACAAGATGTCCCCGCCGTGCTACCAGGACCTGCTCGACCAGCAGATTCCGGCGGTCGACCTGCCGCGGGGTGCGGGCACGGTACGCGTCATCGCCGGCGCCTTCCGCAGCGCCAAAGGACCCGCCAAGACCTTCACCCCCATCGAGCTCTGGGACGTTCGCGTGCTCGCGGGACATGCGGTCGAGTTGCCCTTGCGGGCGGACCACACGACGAGGTTGTTGGTGCAGAGCGGCCGCGTACTCGTCGGCGACGAAAGCGACGTGAGGGCGATGGAACTCGCCGTTCTCGAACCGGGTGCGGACACGGTCACGATCGAAGCCGGCGACCAGGATGCCAGACTGCTCGTGCTCGCTGGCGAACCCATCGGCGAGCCGGTCGTCGGCTACGGCCCGTTCGTCATGAACACCAAGGCCGAGATCCGGACGGCGATCCGCGACTTCGAGGCCGGCAAGATGGGCAGCCTCGAGCCGTGATCTTCGAGGTTCGCGACAGTGGCGCAGTGGCTACAACCCCACGACGAGGTCCATCGCGTTCAACAGCACGAACGTCGGCGTGCCGCCGATGAGGTCGAGGCGAAGGCCCTGGAACGTCAGCACGGTGCCGGTCCACGAGCTGGCCGGTGGAATCACTATCGAGTAGCTGCCGGCGGACGCGAACGCGACCGGTGCTGGCGCGACCTGGATCAGCAGTTCGCCACCGAACAGCGGCACGGGGGGCATCAACCCACCGGGCGCGTAGACGAGGAAGGTCAGCAGCGTGTTGCCATTGGTGGCGACGACGCCCTGCCACGTCGTGCCGAGCACGGGCAGCGTCACGCACGTGAAGGCAGGAGGATTGACGCCGGTGCCGTTGTGGAAGATGCAGTTCGCCCCGGACAGACCGTTGAAGGCGAGCGTGTCGAGGTTGAAGTCGCTCACGAAGTCGATCTGCAGCTCGTCGAAGACCGTGTTCGTGAAGCCGAAGTAGTTGTTCGGCTGGGTTTGATTCCAGGTGCCCGAGAACGAGTCGACGGTGACACCCTGGAGCAACGCGCGAATGACCGACGGCGCGGCCGTCGAGATCTGGTGGTAGACGAAGCTGAGGTCCGTGATCGGGCTCGCGAACTGGATGCTCAGCGTGTCCGGCGGGCCGCTGAAGCTGTTGGTCAGGAAGCCGCCGACGAGGTTGTTCACGACACTGGTCGTGTAGTAGCTCGCGTGGCTCACCGTGATGCCGGCGAACTGGTTCGTCACCGGCGTGAAGTTCGGCAGCACGTTGGCGCCGAAGGTGATGGTCTGGCCAGGATTCATGAGCCCGGAGTTCTGGGCGATGATGGCCTGTGCGGCGGCAGTGCCGAGCGAACTCAGGGCGGCGAGGATGGCGACAGCGGCGGAGATCTGCATGGTTTGCCTCGGGGGTTGGGCTGGCTGGTGCAGCGTAGCGCGGTGCGCAGCGTGCGAACACGGCCCCCTGCGCGGTCGACGGAGGTGTTCCATTCGCAGCCAGGAGCTACTCCAGTGAATGCGCCGGGTTCATCTCTGGTTCATGTGTCGCGGTTACCCTCGGTTGCGGAACATCCCCAATCCGAATCAGCCCGCCGACCGCATCCACGTCATGTCGAGAACAGGCATCGCCCAGCTCTTGCAGCAGAAACGCCAGATCCTGGCGATTGGCGCCCACGACGGACTCACCGGACGTCTCGGCGAACGGGCAGGGTTCGATGCCATCTGGGCCAGCGGTTTCGAGATCTCGGCTTCATGGGGCCTGCCCGATGCGAACATCCTCGATATGAGCGCGCAACTCGACGCCTCCTGCCAGATCCACGATGCCGTTTCGATTCCGGTGATCGCCGATTGCGACAACGGGTACGGCAATGCCGTCAACGCCGCCTTCACGGCGAAGAAGTTCGCTCGCGCTGGCATCGCCGGCATCTGCATCGAGGACAACACGTTTCCCAAACGCTGCAGCTTCTACGCTGGCACCAGACGCGAACTGGTTCCGGCGGCGGAACACGCGCTGAAACTGAGAGCCTGCAAGGACAGCACCGACGGGGAATTGTTCGTCATCGGCCGCACCGAAGCCTTGATCGCCGGACACGGCATCGAGGCGGCCCTCGAACGCGCCGATGCCTATGCAGAGGCGGGAGCCGACGCGATCCTGATCCACTCCAAGGAGAAGACTCCCGACCAGATCATTGCCTTCGCCGGGCGTTGGACTCGCGACACCCCCCTGGTGGCCGTGCCAACCACCTACGACACGATTTCCGCGGCGGACCTGGGCAAGCTCGGCTACCGCATCGTCATCTTCGCCAATCACGGTCTCCGAGCCTCGATCAAGGCCATCGAGCAGGCCTATGCCAAACTGTTGACGGCGGGCCGCGCCTCTGTCCTCGAGGACGAGATCGTCAGCCTGCAGTCGGTCTTCGATCTCGTCGGCGTCAAGGCGCTGGAAGAGTGCGAACGCAAGTACCTGCCGTCGGCGTGATGGCCGACTCCACCAAGACACATGCGGCAAGGGTGACGATCGGTGCTCGCTGAACGGGGACAAGCTCTCACCGGATCGCAGACGTCAGGCATGCGCAACCGCGCGCGCAAGCTGAGCGCCGCCGGCGTCCATGTCGTCAACTTCGCCGCCGGAGAACTCGACCAGGACACCAGCCAGGCAATCAAGGACGCGGCACGGCTCGCCATCGACACCGGCCGTACCCAGTACACGGATACCCTGGGCATCCCGGAACTGCGCGAACAGCTGGCCCGGAAGGTCAGCCGGGCCACCGGGCAGGCGTACGCTGCCGAAGAGATCGGGTTCACTGCCGGGGCCAAACAGGCACTGTTCAACGCCGTGTTTCTGTGCTTCCAAGCCGGAGACGAGGTGATCATCCCCGCCCCCTACTGGGTGACCTTGCCGGAACAAGTGCGGCTGGCCGGCGCGATTCCGGCCTTCCTGCCGACGGCGCATCACGGGTTCCAGCCGGACGTCGGCGAGCTCGAGCGCCTGATCGGACCACGGACGCGGGGAATCATCCTGAACACGCCACACAACCCGACCGGCGTCGTCTATGGCAGCGACCTCCTGCAGGCCGTGGCCCGCCTCGCCATTGCGCACGACCTCACTTGTATCTTCGACGAGTGCTACGACGAGTTCGTCTATCCGCCCGCGACGCACGAGAACATCGTGCGGCTCGTTCCAGCAATGCGCGGCCGGACGATTCTCGTCGGCTCGTTCTCGAAGAGCTGCTGCATGGCCGGCTGGCGCGCCGGGTTCCTTGCCGCGCCACCGCCAGTCGTGAAAGCCATCGCCAATCTGCAGAGCCACACCGCGTCGAATGCCTGCAGCCTGGTGCAGTACGCGGCACTGGCGGCGCTGCAACCGGAGCACAACGCCTTCGTGGCCCGCGTGCGGGAGCGACTGGCAGAGCAGCGCGCGATGGCCCTGCAGTGGATCGCGCGGATTCCCGGGCTGTCGTGCATCGTTCCCACGGGGGCGTTCTACG
>JAYUCN010000552.1:0-4151 GCA_043740335.1 Planctomycetota bacterium | reverse complement strand
CACGCCCGTGAAGCTGTGGAACGAACGCACCAGAAGCTTGCAGCGCGTGCGGCCGAGCGGCGGCGCCCAGGTCTCCCACAGCTCGAGATCGAGGCCCTGCGCCCCGACCGACAACGCGTGGCTCAGCAGTTCGCGGCGCTCCCCCAACGTGCCGCGGAAGTGGCCGCCGTCCTCGGGCGTGCGGCAGGCGACGAGCAGCGGCAGGCGCACCGCGGCCACCGCAGGCGCGAGGTCGGTGCCCTTGGGCCAGCGGTCCAACCGCAGTTCGAGCCAGTCGGCGCCCGCCATCGCGGCCTTGGCCGCCACGCTGGCGACCTGTTCGCGCGACTCCGCGAAGGCGCTCGCGATGATCTGGGCCATGCGGCTAGGAGGGCCCCTTCACCGCCAGCGTCGAGCGCAGGGCACCGGCGACGATGGCATCGAGGCCCGAGGCGGCAGCGAGGTCGACCGCGTGCAGCATGAGGGCGCGGTATGCGGGCAACACTTCGGGCGCCAACCGGCCGAGACTGGCGAGGTGAGCCGACAGGGTGTCCTTGTCACCGCGGCGCACGGGGCCTGACAGGGCCAGAGCGGCTCCGAGTTCGCTGCTGCTCTGCAGCGCTGAGGCCATCAAGGCGTGAGTGAGCCGCCGTTGGTCTTCGACCCGCAGGCAGCCCGAGGCGGCGAACACGCGCTCGACGAGCGCATGCAGCGCCGTCGTGCCGTTGGCAGCCAGCGCGCACGCGGCGTGGTAGGTCGCACGCTCGCCGCCGTTGCTCACGACCGGGACCATGCCGAGCAGATCGCAGAGACGGTGCAGCAGACGCTGGCTGTTGCCATCGCCGTCCAGCACGGCCGGTGCGCCGTGCATCGCGCGCAGGCCCGAGCTGGGGTCGGCGAATGGTGCCACGGGATGGATCGAACCGCGGCGAACACCAGAGACCCTCGTCGCATCGAACACGTCGAGGCCGTGCCGGCCGCTCGTGTGCAGCCACAGACTGCACGAGCGTGGTGCCACCGCCCGCGCCGCGGCGGCGATCGCGGCGCCGAGGTCACCATCCCCGACGGCGAACACCACCACGTGCGCGCGCCCGAGGTCCGACCACTGCAAGGCCGCACCGGCGCCGCAGAATCGCACCGCGGCCGCTGTTCGCGCTTCGTCCCGGCCAACGAACCCGAGCACGCAAGCACCGCGGCGCGCCAGTCGATGCCCGAAGGCGCTGCCGACCCGACCGGGTCCCACGATCACGATTCGAAGCGGCACCTGCTGGTCTCCAGACCGCCGGCGAAACACCGGCCAGAACGCATCCTAGCCATTCGCGGGCCGGGGCGTCACGAAGCACCATCGGCCAGCACGTTGCCACCATCGGTCTGCTGTCGCCGCCGGTCGCGCTCTTCCTGCCGGCGCTCGAGTTCTTCGAGGTACTCGTCGTCGATCATGTCGCTGAGCACGTCGAAGTCGTCGAAGGTCTTCGGCCGGTACTGGTCGCCGGCAGTGCGGGCTGCTTCCACTTCCTCGGCATAGGCGCGCACGACTGCCTTGTGCAGTTCGATGCGCGTCCCGCTGTTGATGGGGTGCGCCAGGTCGGCATGCAGCCGAGCGCGACCGCGCGCATCCTTCGGCGCCCGTTCCGGATCGAGCTTGCTGCCGCACTGGTTGCAGAAGGCAGCGCGCAGGTGGTTCTTGTGGTTGCAGCGTGGGCAGTGGTCGGCGAGCTTGCGACTCGGCATCGCCACGAACGGGCCCTTGTTGCCGTCGATGATCTTCAGGTCGCGCACGACGAAGGCGTCGTCGATGGTCACGCTGCAGTAGGCCTTCAGCTTGTTGCGCGGATCATCGGTCAGTTTGACGCGCACTTCCGTGACGTGGAACCGAGCCGAGCCAATGCTGCCGTTGTGTTCGCCCTGCATCACCGCCTCCCATTGCCGTGACCGAACCCAGATCAACCGCCCCCGCGATCCTTGCTGCCGCGCCGCCCCGGCGGTCTCGGCAACGCCGCGTCCACGCGGACCGCGCTGCGCGTCTTGACGAGTCGCACCGACGAACCGCGCAGTGGTGCCAGGGCCTTCTCGCAGTGTTCGGCGGACTCCGCATCCGCAAACGCGAGGAACAGGGTCGAACCGCTGCCCGTCATGCGCACGCCTGGATAGCCGAGCTTCTCGACTTGCCGCCGCAGCCCGGCGAGGGCCGGGGTGACCGTTTCAGCAGCCTGCTCCAAGTCGTTGCAGAACCTGACGCTCACAGCGGAATCCCTGGTGTTGGGGCCCGTGACCCCGCGGACCGTATCTTGCGGCGGACTGCCCTTCCATAGCGCTGCATAGTTTTTGTAGACCTCGGCGGTTGCGCAGCCGTACGGAGGCACCACCAACACGAAGTGCTGCGGCGGGACGGTGGCGGGCGTGAGTTCATCGCCGATGCCGCGTCCCCACTGGCTGCCACCCCGAAGGAAGAACGGCACGTCCGCCCCGAGCCCCTTGGCCAGACGCGCGAGCTGCGCGTCGTCGAGCGGTCGCCCGAGCAGTTGGTTGCCGAGCCGCAGGGCCGCCGCCGCATCGCTGCTGCCGCCGCCGAGACCAGCGCCGTGCGGGATCCGCTTGTGCAGACGCGCCGCGAAGCCGCTCGCCGTGCCGACTTCGGTGGCGAGCCGCGCGAGGGCCTTCACGACGAGATTGTCCGGCCCTGGTGAGACGGCGAATGCCGGCTCGTCCGCGGTCACCTGGAGCTCGATGCCGTGCGGTGCCCGCACCACCCAGAGCTCGTCGTGCAGTTCGATGGCGTGGAAGAGCGTCTCGAGCAGGTGGTAGCCATCGGTGCGTCGCCCGACGATGCGCAGCACGAGGTTCAACTTGGCGCGCGCCGGCAGGCAGAGCCCCGCGTGCTCGGTCACCGGACCTCGGGCGCCGACAACGACAGGTTGTCGAGCAGGCGAACTGGCCGTGCGCCGCCGGTGAAGCGCGCCGCGATGAGCAGGCGCCCGCCATCGACGGGCCCGCTCGGCATCGGCATGAGGTCGCCTTCGCTGCGCAACTCGACGTAGTCGACCAGAGCCCGCGACTCGGTGGCGAGCACGGCGCGCGCTCTTGCGACCAGCGCATCGCGATCGCGCTCCCCGCGCCAGAACGCCTCGCGCGCGCTGCGCAGTGCCCGATGCAGGATCGTGCTCGCGCTCCGGTCCCCGGCCTCCAGGTAGACGTTCCGGCTCGACCGCGCCAGACCATCGGGCTCGCGCACGATCGGGCAACCGACGATGCGGATCGGGAAGCCGAGGTCCGTCGTCATGCGCCGGATCACCGCGAGCTGCTGGGCGTCCTTCTCGCCGAAGTAGGCGCGGTGCGGCCGCGCCAGCGCGAACAGGCGGGCGACGACCGTCGCCACTCCCGAGAAGTGCCCCGGACGCAAGGCACCTTCCATCGAAGTCGCCGCCTCACCGACGGTGACGTGGCTGCAGAAGTCCGGGTCGTACATCTGGGCCACCGACGGCGCGAACACCGCATCGACACCGGCCCCGGCACAGTGGCGCAGGTCGCCACCGAGGTCGCGCGGGTAGGCAGCGAAGTCCTCCTTGGGCCCGAACTGGAGCGGATTGACGAAGATCGTCGCGAGCACGCGATCGCATTCGGCACGCGCCGTCTGCATGAGACTCACGTGACCTTCGTGCAACGAACCCATGGTCGGCACCAGGCCAACGACGCAGCCGCCGGCGAGCCAGGTCGAACACAAGGCCGCCAGCGCTGTGGGCGGTTCGACCACGACCGGTTTCGGCGGTGGCTTGCGGGCGTCGATGTCGACACCGAGTTCGCGCAGCGGATGCAGCACGAAGTCGCGTTCGTGCCAACGCGGGTGCGGCACCACGAGGTCGCGCGTGTCGATGGTCTCGTCGCCGTAGAAGAGGATGTCGAGATCGAGCGGGCGCGGCTGGTTCTGCAGGGCTGGCAAAGCACGCCCCGCCGCGACCTCGAGCGCCTTCAGCACGGAGAGCAGGGCCGCGGCCGGCAACGTCGTGCGCACTTCGGCGACGCCGTTGAGGAACGGTCCCTGTGGCGGTCCGTCGCCGACGAGTGCCGACTCACGCCACGACGACACGCGCACCACCTCGATGCCGGGTACCGCACGCAACCGCTGCAGGGCGGTCTGCAGGTGGCCGCGGCGGTCCCCCACGTTGCTGCCGAGG
>JAYUCN010000551.1:0-10050 GCA_043740335.1 Planctomycetota bacterium | reverse complement strand
GCCGTTGCGGTTCCTGTTCTCACTCTGCAGCACGACCGTGGCCTTGGCGATCGGCTGACCCGGCAACGAGCGGACGTAGCCCGTCACTTCGTAGCCGGGGCCGAGCCGGATGTCCTCGATTTCGACGAGTTGATCCTCTTCCATCACGAAGGTCGGTGAGCGTCCTTCGGTGTGCATCTTCGCGGTTGCGGTCACACTCCAGTCGCCACTGGGGAGATTGAGACCACGGAAGGAGCCGTTGCCGTCGGTGGTGAAGTTCTCGAGCATGCGCTCGCGGTCGCGCAAGGTGCGCAGACGGTTGCCGTTCTCGGGGTTCAGCTGCACCACGGCGCCGACCACGCCGTTGCCGTCGAGGTCGGTGACGCGGCCGCGCAGTTCACCGCCTTGGGTCAGTACGAGGTCGCCGAGTTCGACCTCGACCCCGACATCGCCAACGTCCTTCTCGAACAGACCCAGGGCATGGGTCCGGTGTTTCACCTGGAGCGACACGCGCAGGTTCCGGAACGCCTGGCCCTGGAACGCGAACCGCCCCTCACGATCGGTCAGTACTGGGTCGGGGACCCGGCGCTGGCGGTTCTGTGCTCCGCCGCGCGGGCCGCCGCGCCCGAAGTCGAGCCACACATTGGCGTCGGCAACCGGCGCGTGGAACTTGTCGACGACGCGCCCGCGCAGGATGACTTCGACGCGTTCGTCGCGGCGCGTGGCGTCGCCCTCGGACAGCTCGACGGCAGTGCGATCCAAGCCGCCGTTCGCCTCATCTCCTGCACCCGCCGGGTCGGCAGGCTCTTCGGCAACCTCGACTTCGTCCTGCGCGGTCCATCGCACCACGGGGATTTCCGGATCGGCCAGCAACTGTGGGACGAACAAGCCGCCAGCACACAGCAGGAGAAGGGCACCAACCAGGAGGACGACGGTTTGTTTCTGCATGCAGGTCTCGGTGCGTTTTGCGGCTGTACCCGGTGGGGAGCCACAAAGGGTCGCTATTACGGGACCTGGCCGCGTTCTCCGACAGCAACGTGCTGTAACGACTTCGCACCCTGCGGGAAGGGTACAAGCAACAAGCCCAACGACACCATGCGACGGGCCGCGTGGTTCCGGTCTACTGGCTCAGCTGCAGCATGACCGGGTTGCTCGAGCCGAGTACTCCGTTCGTGGACAGGATGGCGACCTGGGTCGTGGCGAGCAGGATGGGTGAGAACCCTGGGTTCCAGACTGGCAGCGACAAAGCACCTTGGGCATCGAACGCGACCGTCAGGAGAATCGGATAGCCGAACAAGGCCTGGCTCAACACCAGTGGCTGCTCGAAGCCCGGCACGGTCAGCGCGGTTTCTCCCGGGATCCCACTCGTGGCCAGCGCGACGACGCCGATCCCGTTCTTGGGGCCAGCCGTGGCCACCAGGCTGAAGTTGCCACTCGGCACCGGGGTTGGTGCGATCACCAAGAGGCTCGGACGCAGCGACCGGAGGGTGCGCAACTGGCTCACCGACCAGAAATCGGTCTCGTGCACGAGCATCGAGCCGCCCGCCGGCTGAAAGGGTTCGAAGACGCCGCCGGTGCCGGCGGGGAGGAACTGCAACGTCGAGGCGCTGAACGGCATCGTCGCGTAGTCGATGAGTGCGTTGCCGAGCGAGACCTGCGGCCCATCCACATCATTCAGTTCGCCGACGCGGCTGTTCCACCAATCGACGAAGAACAGATCACCATCGTCGTCGAAGGCGAGGTCGCTGGCGGCGTCGAGGCCCGCGTAGACCACCTCGGCGTTCACGATGCTGAGCACCTGCGCCTGCGCGACGGCCTGATCGAGAACCGGGCGTCGGAACCTCAGCACCGTGCTCGCACCGGGCGGCGGTGGGAACGCGAGACTCGCCGTCGCATAGTAGAGGTCGCCGTTGGCGGCGAGTGCCAAAGGACCCGACGCACCCGGCAGCTGGGCCACGACCTGGGTTGCCCCGCTCGCGAGGTCGATCACGACGAGCTCGTTGCCTGGCGTCGCGAAGCCACCGGTCTTCGCCGACACCAGCGCCCGGTTCGGCACAAGCAGCACCGCGTCGTAGTTGAAGGTCACCCTTGCCACCGCATGCGCAGGCGGTGGCCCCTGCAGTGGCACGAGCCAGACGCGGTGGGTGCTGCTCTCGCCGAACAGGACCTGGCCGGGTCCTGCAGCGATGGTGAACGAGCCGAACACCGGCGTCGTGAAGTGCAGCAGCGACTGGGACGGCTGTCCGGGTACCGTGAGCACGAGGTCGTAGCCGTCGAAGGCGACCAGGCCGCTCGGCGTGCTGAGCACGGTGCCCGCGGCAGGCGGGAGCACCTGCGTCTGCTGCTGGATCCCCTCGGGCAGTTGTTGGGAAGGTACGGTGGCGAGGCCAAGCCCGGCCACGACGAAGAACGTGCGAAACGCTGTCACAGAACCACCTCGGCGTCTGGCGCGCCGGCAGGGGAGCAGGTTGCGGCCCTGGGGCCGGTCCGCCGCGGGTGTTCTGGCTTCCGGATCGACCTACTGGTCCGCCTTCCCAGGTCGCCGACACGGCGATTCCAGTGGCTCGATTGGACGTTCGTACCCGGTGACAGCTGCGGGACAGCGCCGGAATCACACCGGCTTCCCCGCGAGGGACGGCCCAAGGGTAGCGATGGGCAGGGGTGGCACAAGGCTGCCCTTCTCCAGCCCTTCTTCAGATTGAGACCGCGATCTGTCGCAGGGGGGCTTGCCAGCTTCGGGTCAGCGGCCGAAAACCATCAGCTGGTTCGCGGCGGTTGCACCAAAGCCCTCCATCATTGCCCATGCGTTCGTCCCTGTTGGCCCAAGCGCAGCAGCGCGCTGCCCTGGCAGGCCTCAATCTGTTCGGTGTCGTCGATGCCGCGCGGTTCGATACCTGGCAACCGAGGGAGCAGCGCACCACGACCCTCCATGGGTCCTGTGGCACGGTGATCGTTCTCGGCAGCGGCGGGCGGACCATGGCTCGTCCTGCTGCGAGCAGCCATGGCGAGCCGCCGCGCGCGGTTTCGAACCGTGACATCGCCGCGTTGGCGCGTGCTGCTGTGCACGAACTGTCTCGGTTGCTGTGGACCCAGTCGGTGAGAAGCCGCGTGGTCGAGACCGAAGGCGGCGATCGGTTGAACTTCGCGCGACTCGCCGAAGCCGCCGGGTTCGGCACGGTATCCCCTGTTTCGGGGCTCTTGCTTCACCCTGAGTTCGGTCCCTGGGTGAGCGTGCGCGCCGCGTTGCTCGTCGATGGGCGACCGTTCGGACCGGTGGCGGATGCTTCGATCACGGACCGGTTCCAGCCCTGCTGCAACTGCGCGAAGCCCTGTATCGCCGCGTGTCCCGCCGCGGTCCACGACGGCTTCGGCAACCAGGATCTCGGCCGCTGTGTCGATCATCGACACCAGGGCGGTTGCGCTGCCGGTTGCAGCAGTCGCACTGCGTGTCCCGTCGGCGCGGAGCATCGCGATGGTGTCGGTGACGAGGTGCACCGACACACCGATGCCATGGTGGCGATGCAGCGTCGGTTCGAGCTCGGCGTCTGGCGTTTCGTGCCCCGATTCCTGCGCCGGTTCGGTTGAGCGTGGCGGCGTCGAGTGCGTGGGCCGATTGTTTCCCACTCTCTGGGTGATCGCGATCTGGTTGCTCGCGTGGCATGCTGAACGGGTGAACCGTGCGCAGCGCATCGTCAGCCTCGTGCCGAGCACCACGGAGAGCGTCTGCTTGTTGGGTGCGGCGGACCGGCTCGTCGGCTGCACGCGCTATTGCACGGCACCGGCGGCGGCGTTGGCCTCGGTGGCGCGCATCGGTGGTACCAAGAACCCATCGCGTGAGGCGGTCGTCGGCCTCGCACCCGACTTCGTGCTCTGCAACGCCGAGGAGAACCGGGCCGAAGACATCGATTGGTTGCAGCGCCGGGTTCCCGTGCTCGTGCAGACGCCGCGCACCGTGATCGAGGCGGCAGCCGACTTGCGCACGCTCGCGGACCGACTGGACCTGATCGAGGCAGCGATGCCCGATCTACTGCGTATCGAGGCCAACCTGTTGCACATCGAGACCAGTGCTGCGGCTGCGGGCGATGGTCGGCGCCAACCGCTGCGCGTCTTCTACGCGATCTGGCGCAAGCCGTGGATGAGCGTCAACCGCGACACCTACATCCACGATGTTCTGCGCATCGCGGGCGCCACCAACGTGTGCACGGACGCCACGAACCGCTATCCCGAAGTGTCCCCCGAATCCGTCGTGGCCCAGGGTGTCGATCTCGTGCTGTTGCCGAGTGAACCGTGGGAGTTTGACGACGCCCAACGCGACGCCCTGCGCGCGGACCGCACCTTCGGCTCGGCTCGCCTCGAACTCTGTGATGGGCGCGACTACTGCTGGCACGGGGTGCGCATGGCGGACGGCCTCGGCCGTGCGTACGAGTTGATGACCCGTTTGCGCGCGGATCCTGCGCGGGGCTAGGCCCGGCTAGGCCCCTTCCGCGCGCCGTCTCGTCAGGTCGACGATCGGGGCAGTGCTGCCACAGGTACGAATCAGGTCGGCGAGCGAACTCAGTTCGTCGACGGTGTGCACCTGGGGGCTGCGCGCCAGCACCGATCCATCGCGGTCCTTGAGCACGACGAAGTGCTCACCGTCGTCACCGTGATGCGGGACCATGCGCGCCGCGTCACGCAACGAGGTGCGCGCGTGGATGACCTCGTTTTGTGCCATGATCTTGCTGTCGCAGCCGAGGCTGCGCAGCAGCGCGTTCCCGTCCGGGGAACGCAGATGGAAGTGGAACTTGCCTTCGCCGTCCTGAACCAGTTCGAAGCGTGAAGATGCCATGGGGGGGCCTCCAGGGAAGATGGGACGTTCCGGGCCACGCTCTCTGTTCCCTCGGGACGTAATTTTCCGCTGCTGGTCCGGCGGCGGCGAGTCCATTCGCCCGTCGTGCCAGCTGCCCTTCTGTCAAAGTGCTCTGATCACGGGGTCGCCGAGGTGCGGTGCGCCGGCGTCGTGGTGCCGCGCTCGCGGCGACGGCGACGGCGAGCGTCCATGTCTCGAGCGTGGGCGAGCGACTCCTTGGCCGTGCGGCGCTGGAACCACCAGAGCATCACCATGAGGAACGTGGCGGTGATCGCGAGCCCGATGCTGAGCGGGCGCATCGTCTTGTCGACCTCGAGTTCGTAGCGGTCGAGATCGGCTGCGACGAACAGGGGAACGCGGTGGCGCTCGTTCTTCACGGTCTCGTAGGCGAACCAGCGGTAGTAGAAGCCGCGGACCTCGAGCTGGGCGCGCATCGGCAGCTCGCGTACGCGCTTGGGCACCCAGATCGGGATCAGTCTGCCACCGAACTCGCGTACCTGCACCCAGGCGACCGTCCAGAACTTGACCCCGGCTGGATTGGCCGGGGCGGCGATCGTGCTGCGTCGGATCAGCGTGCCGAACACGCGCATGGGCGAACCGCGAGCGACCTGGTTGTCGATCAACCGCTCGTAGGCATCGTGTGCGTTCAGCGTGCCGATGGCCCGCCAGTCGGCGAGGGTGCGTTGGCCGGCGACGTCGCGCACGAATGCGCCGAGGTGCCACAACGCTTCCGTCTGGTCCTCTTCGATCGTGTGCCAGGCGGTGTCGCCGGGCCAGAAGCTCGAATCGTCGACCGTGCCGAGGATCGTCGGGTCGAGCTGATGGACCAGACCCCAGTCTTCGTAGTCGCGCTGGAGCTCCCGGCCGACCAGCATCGGTGCCTGCGCGATGGCTTCTGGGTAGGTGGTGTCGCGCAGTTTCAGGAAGAAGCCTTCGATGCGGACCCACGTGCCGCGCTTGATGTCGTCACCAGGCGGGATCGAGAACGTCGCCATCGCGCGGTTGCCATCGGGCAGCTTGACGGTCGCTTCCCAGATCGAGTAGCCGGCGATGGGGTGGCCCTCGCGTGGCCCCGCCATCTCCTCGAGCACGCCTTCGTAGAAGAGCCACCGACCGCGGTGTCGGGCCGGGTCAGCGCGCAATTCGTCGACGGGCACCACCTGGTCCGGCACGCCGAGCGCCGCGGCCACGCTGGGCCCGACATCGATGGCGAGCGCCAGCAGGTGGCGAAGGGGCTCGGGTTCGAGCAACAGGCGCTGTTCGCGCGAGCTGTCCAGGGCGCCGGCCAGGATCTTGCCGTCGAGCTGCGGCACCGCGACCTTGGGTTCCACCGGGGCAAGCGTGTCGTCGGCGGGCGCTGCCGGCGGCTGCCACACCAGCGTCGCATAGGCCAGCGCCGCCACGAGGATGCCCAGGAACGCGAACCGGAAGACCGGCGGCATGCGTGGCAGGAGCCGGGGATGGGGGGAAGCGAGCATCAGCACGCCGAGGATAACGAGCCCAGGCACCGATGGGTTTGCTCCGCCTGCAATTGGTGCGGTACCAGCGGGCGGCGGGACGTTCACCCACGGGCAGCGCCCGCGCTCGACCTGCCCGGCCGGTCAGCTCTCGGGGCGGTCAAAGAGGCCGCCGAGGTGGAAGTTGGCGATGTCGGAGCGATCGACGATCGTGGCCGCGTTGACCCCGAGCGTGATCGCAATGACCTCGGCGATCTCGTCGCTCGTCGCCCCTTCCTTCTTGGCCTTCTTGAGGTGGCCCTCGAGGCAACCCTTGCAGCCCGAGATCAGCGACGCGGCGATGGCGATGAACTCCTTGGTCTTGATGTCGAGCTTCGACTTGCCGTAGGTCGCCTTGTAGAAGCCCATGTAGAGGTTCTTCAGGTCGGGCGTCAGCAGCGCGTAGCTGCGCATGGTCGAACTCGGCAGGCGGCCATCGGCCAGTGGCTCACCGGCCGCAGGCTTGCTCTTCGAATCGTCGCTCATTGGGTTGTCTGAGTGGTACGCTGCGGTGCGAGGGAACGCTCGGGCACTTCGCAGGATGGCCGATATACGGGCCGAGGTTCAAGAAGGCTGCGGATTATTGCAGGCTGAGTTGCAGTCGCACCAGCGCGTCGCGGTCCGTCGACAGCTCGAGACTCTGGAACGCCGCCTCGAACGAAAGCCATTGCAGTTCGGTGATCATCGGTCCGGGCGTGAGGGTCGCGACGGGTTCGTTCGGCGTGCCGGCCTGCCACGCGAAGGGCCACTCGACGACGCCGATGTCGCCGAACAGCTCCTTCTGCGGCTGCAGCAGTTCCATGAGGTGCACGGGCCGGCGCAGACCGGTTTCGGCGTGCACTTCGCGACGGATCGCATCCTCGAGCTTTTCACCGGGCGTGACTGCACCGACGATCGGGCCGAGCGGCCACTCTTCGCGCGGCTTGTGCCGCAGCAGCAGGAACTCGACGCGACGGGGGAGCACCTGGAAGACGAAGACGCGCACGCGGTGCTCGAGACTGAACATGCTGATCCAGGCGGGCCGCGGCGGACCACGGCGGTCCGTCGCCGGAGATGCCTCTCCTAGTCGCCTTCATCGGCCAGGATGCGGGCGAAGTCGGTGTCCGATGCCTGGTTTTGCGACGCCGCAGTCCGGCGTGCGGCCTCAGCCCTTCTCGCCCGGGGCCTTCTTCGCGTCCTTGCTGCCCTTGCCATCGTCCTTGCCTGCCTTGGCGTCCTTGCCGGCGAACAGCTCGCCGACGACGGCGAACGAGTATGGCAGCGCCTCATGCTGGAACTCGTCGCCCCACGAATGGCCACCGCCTTCGATGAGCCGCCAGGTGTGCTCGACGCCCTGCTTGGTCAGGGCCTCGTCGAGCAGCTTGTTGCCCGGGGCAAAGCCGTAGCGGTCGTTGGTGCCGGCGTCGAAGTAGATGCGCAACCCGTGCAAGCTCTTGGACTCCAGCGCGCTGGCGATGCACAGCGGATTGGCCTTCTGCCAAGGCTCCTTCTGGATCGGGTTGCCGAACACTTCCTCGAGACCGAGGCGGTTGGCCATGCCCTTGATCCGGTCTGGCAACTTCTCGGGGTCTTCGGCGAACACTGCGGAACTGTGCGCGCCGACGGCGCCAAACAGATCGGGCTTGGTGAGCGCGATGCGCAGCGCGGCCATGCCGCCGAGGCTCACGCCCATGATGGCGCGTTGTTCGCGCTTCTCGCTTATGCGGTAGGTCTTGGTCAGGTGCGCCAGCAGATCCTCGGTGATGAGATCCTCCCAGCGCTCTTCCTTGCGGTTCACGTACATCGATGTGCGACCGCCATTGGCGGTGACGAACACACAGGGTGGCAGCTTGCCATCGGTGACGGCCTTGTCGAGTTCCTGGGCGCCGCCGCGCGTGGGGAATCGCATGTGGTCTTCCCACAAGCCGTGCAGCCAGATGACGAGCGGCCACTTGGTGTCCTTGTTGGCAGCGTCGTCGTAGCCCCTCGGCAGGAAGATGCCGAACGGCACCGTGTTGCTCACGGCCGTGCTCTTGAGCGACTCCTCCTTGAACGTGAAGTTCTTCAGCTCCGGTACGGTGCCGCCGCCGGGGCCGCGTCGCGGCCGATCGGGATTCTGCGCCGACAGCGTGGCGACGACGGCGAAGGTGACGATGGTGGGCAGCAGACAGGCGCGCATGCAATACCTCTTGGGCGGGGGGAGCAGTAGTGTTGCCGTTACGGATGCGATCGCCCAGGGGGCGGTCGAAAAACTGCGTGGATGCCGCCGCCGAACGTCTTGCACCGCTGCTGGCGCAGCTCGTCAACTACGAACGCACGCGTCCCGATCGTCGGCTCTGGGATCTGGCGACGATGCGGCGCTTGCTCGGTCGGGAAGGTGCGGTGGTGCTGGCGCGTCCGGCGGTGCAGGTGGGAGGCAGCAAGGGCAAGGGCACGACGGGTGCGTTCCTCGAGGCGCTGGTCGGCGCGAGTGGGCGTGTCGCCGGGTTCTATTCGTCGCCGCACGTCACGACGCTGCTCGAACGCATTCGCTGCGGTAGTCGCAACATCACGGTCGACGAACTGGAGCCGCGCGTGCGCGCCCTGCTGGCGATTCCGGGCGGCGAGCGGGCACCGACGTTCTTCGAAGCGATGACGTTGGTGGCGGCCGAGTGGTTCGCCGAGCGTGCTGTCGACCTCGCGATCTACGAAGTCGGGCTCGGCGGGCGCTACGACGCGACCACGGCGTTGCCCG
The DNA here is from genome assembly GCA_043740335.1 of Planctomycetota bacterium. GTDB lineage: Bacteria > Planctomycetota > UBA1135 > UBA1135 > UBA2386 > DASVAL01. The sequence goes on along the minus strand of JAYUCN010000551.1, from coordinate 1,013 downwards.
TCGACGCCGGCATCGTGACGACGATCGAACTCGAACACACCGAGGTACTCGGTGACACGATCGCTGCGATCGCCGGCGAGAAGGCGCCGGTCGTGCGCGCCGGTGGGATCGGCTTCACGGGCACGACGGGGGAGGCGCTCGCGGTCGTGCGGGCGCATGCGCTCGAAGTCGGGGCGAAGCTGTTCGTGCTGGGCGAACACTTTGGCGTGCGCGATGCACAGTGGGAGGTGGGGGGACTGCGCGGGAAGTTGTGGTTGCCCGATGGGCGAGTGCTGCCGTTCTTCCTGCCGGAGGCGAAGGGTTTCGAGGTGCCGGCTCTGGCGTTGGCGGCGGCGGCGTTCGCGCATCTGCTGCCGCAAGCGCCGCTGCAGCTGATGCCGGCACCGCGACCGTCGTTGCCGTGCCGCTTCGAAGTGCGTCGCGAGAACGATGGCGAGGTGCTCGTGCTCGACGGCGCGCACACGGAGCAGTCGCTCATGGCGGTGGCCGACGAAGTGCGTCGGCGGTTCCCCGGGCGGCGCGTCGCGGTGCTGTTCGGTTCGGCCACGGGCAAGCGGTGGCGGGCGGGGTTGAGTGCGCTGCTGCCGCTTGCCGACAGCTTCGTCGTCACCGGACTGGCGGGCACGTCCAGCGAGGACCCGAAGACGATCGCCGCGTTCCTCGCGGCGGCTGGGGCGCGGAGCGAAGTGGCGGCGGACGCCGCGTCCGGCCTCGCGGCCTTGCGTCGTCGACCTGGGCCGCGTGTCGTCGTCGGTTCGTTCTACCTCGCTGGCCAGGTCCGGATGCTCCTCGACGCCGAGTCCGCCGGGCTAGGCGCTCGATAGGGCATTGCCGTCTGCTTGTCAGCGAGAACGCGCCGTCGCGTGTGTGGGATGGCCCTGAACTGGTGGCCTGCGTGCGCCACTCCCGGCGAGCTGAGGTGTAAGCGTCCGACGGCCCCGACCGCACCGCATGGACTCCGCGCGTGAGCACGGCATCGTGGCGGCATGCGAACGAACACACTCGGTGAGCGG
>JAYUCN010000550.1:0-4154 GCA_043740335.1 Planctomycetota bacterium | reverse complement strand
CACCCAGCCCGAACACGGGTCGCGGATACACGGCCGCCGTGCGCAACCGCTTGCTGAGGTCGACGAACCGCACCTCCATCGCCGGGTCCGCTTCACGCGCGAACACATGCTCTTCGTACCACCGCGGCAGCGCCTCGCCGAAGTGCAGCAACAACACGCGCGGCGGCAGCGCCGCCACCAGCTCCTTCAGCACGTCCCACTCTTCTGCAGTCGAGCGTGCCATCCCGAACGTGAACGCGCCTGCTGCGGTTGCCGGGAACAGTACTCCGAACGCCAACACGCGATCGGCGAAGGGATCTCCCAAAAAGTGCACGATGGCCGCCGGATCGAGCCGTTCGCCGCGCGGCCGCTCTTCGACGATCGGCTTGCCGAGCAGGTGTGCCTGTGCCGCGCGTCGCAGGCGCCGCACCAGCGTGGCGTCGAGGTTGCCGCGTGCGCGCGCGTCGTCGGGATGGAACACCGCGAGGTCCTGCACCGTGCAACACCCGGCACTCTCGAGAATCGCCTTCGCCCCGTGGCTCATGCCCTGCACGAGCGACAAGTCCCCCGCCTTGTTCAACTCCGCCATGCAGCGCTGGTCGTGGTAGCAGTTCGCGCAGCCCGCTTGCAGGAACGGCCGTGCCGCGTCCACGTCGTCGCGCAACCGCCGCAACTCGTCCTGCACCTCACGCCCGGCCGCTCGATAGTCCGCAATGAGGAAGCGCTCCTCGCGCCCATCCTTCAGCACGAGTGCCCCATGCTCCGGCATCCGCTCCTGTACTGCGGCTAGCAGCTCCGTGTAGAAGACGACCTGCAGGATCTGGTCGCTGCGCGACCGCCCCGACGTCTTCACGTCGATCACTTCGTAGTGGTGGTCCCCGAGCGCGCTGGCGCCTGGCACGCGGCGCAACAGGTCGGGCAGCCCCAGCCGGTCCTCGACCGCCAGCACGGCCTGATGGATCCAGGGTACCCCGTCGCGCAGCAGAGCCTCCGTCGCCGCAGCTCCAGCCTCAAAATCCCGCTCCGCGTAGCTCGGCGCCACGACGGGCAAGCCCTTTACGAAGTGGGCTTCGAAGTCGCGCCCGCGCTGCGCCGCGAACTCCTCCCACTCGTGGGCAGGCCGTCGGTCGGAACGTGGCAGGTGCAGATCGAGCGCGGCAAGGCGCGCGCACTTCACGTAGGAGTAGACGTGGGTGCCGGTCAACCGCCTCATGCGGGCAGGATACGCACCAGGCAGTCAAGGTAGGCAGCGCCAAGCCCGAGATCCGTTGCACGCGCGGCGATGAGTGCGTTCGCGCTGTGGCCGCGGTCGAAGTGGCCACCCTTGGGCATGATCGCGACATCCTTGCGCTGGGCGGAATCGAGCCGCAGTTCGGCCTCGAGCGAGCCGATCTCGCTGTAGACGCGAACTGTCATCCCGGCCGCAAGCCCCGGCACGGCGTCCGGGTGCACCGTGATCCAGACCCTGTCGGGAAGCCCCTGACCAGCCCACTGCGACGCCTGGTTCTTCTCCGTCGAACTGGAGAACAGCCACAACGGTGCGCTGGCACCTGGCTTCGCTGGCGGGGCCACCACCTCGGGTTCGGCGGGCGCTTCCGTGAGCAACTGGACCTTGCCGCTGTCGGTCAGCACGCGGCCGAGCCGGAACAACAGTGGATCCGCTACTGGACTGCGCACCGCACCGTGCTTGCGCAACAGCTCGAGGTTCACTCCCTGGCCGCTGACACCGCCCAACGCGTTCCGCTTCTGCTGGTCGACCGACTCCTGCGGATAGTTCGACAGACCGACGCGGCGCGCCAGATCCTGGAAGATGTTCACTTCGTGACGCACCCCCGGAGGCATGGCCACGACCGGCCGCGACTCGGCGATCCAGTGGTGGCCGTAGGCGCCCAGGAGGTCGCTGTCTTCGAGCAGGGTTGGCACCGGCAGCACGACCTGAGCGCGGCGCGCCGTGTCGGTGAGAAAGCAGTCCGCGACCACGACGAACTCGGTTGCTTCGATGGCACGCGCGACCGTGGCTGAGTCCGGCAGCATGACGACCGGGTTGCCTGCCGTCACCCAGAGGAAGCGAACGAGTGGATCCTTGGCCGCCAGCAGGTCGTGACCGAGCAGCGGTTCACGCAGGACGCGCGGGTGCTCGACCGGCGGACCAAACGGGCGGAAGGCCTTGCGCCGCTTGAAATAGAACGACACCCCGCCACCCGAACGGAACAGGTTGCCGGAGATCGCGGCGAGCGCATCGAGAGCCCTGACGATGGCACCGCCCCGCTGGCGACGCTGCATGCCCCAACCGACGAGGATGGCAGTTGGGCCGTCGGCGAAGCGGTCCGCAAGGGAGCGCAAGTCCGCTTCGTTCACTTCCGCCTGGCGAGCCCACTCCACTGCGGAGTGCCGTTCGGCCAAGGCCCGGAATGCGTCCAGGTTGTCGCAGAACGTCGCTGCCTGCGCGTCGACGCGGCCGGTCTCGAACAGGATGCAGGCGATGCCCATCGCCAGCTCGAAGTCGCGTCCGGGTGCCGGTCGGAGCACCATCTCCGCCAGGCTTGACGACTTGTGATGGACCGGGTCGATGAGAACGAGCTTCGTTCCGCGCGCCTTGGCGTCCTTGAGGACCGGCACGAGGTGCACACTGCTCACGGCTGGATTCTTGCCCCAGAGCACGATGTGCCGGCTGTTCAGCAGGTCGAACAGATCGTTGCTGTCGCTGGTGCCGAGATCCTGCACCTGGGCGGCCTCGCCGGCACCCGAACAGATGTCCCCGACCTTGCCCGTACACGGGCCGAACTCGTCGAAGAAGAGGTCCGTCAGGTGCTTGAGGATCCCCAGCGAGCCGCCTGAGCGGTAATGGAAGATCGCCGCCGGACCTGATTCGGCCCGGACTTGCAGGAGCTTTGCGGCGATGAGATCGAGGGCCGTCTCCCAGGTCGCCGGCTCGAGCCGGCCGTGCCGTCGAACCAAGGGCTGCTCAATGCGAGCGCTCGACGCCTGCAGCTCGGGGAACCGGGTGGTCCGGAAGCACAGGAAGCCTTTGGTCACCGGATGGGCAGGATCCCCGCGCAGGCTGGTGACGACGCCATCCGAAACCGTCGCGAGGATGCCGCAGGCGTCCGGGCAGTCCCGGTTGCAGGTGGTGCGAAGGGTCTGGGCAGGCATCGGGTGCTAGATTCCGCCGGCACTATCGGCGGTTGCCGGGCTCGCGAACAACAGGGGATCGGCCGGTCGGCAGCGATTGTTTGCCCTGGTCGCCGGAGATCTGATCGGGCACTTTTGCCTGGCCAAGCCGAACGAAGACTGCGCAAGCCTTCGTGCCGCCACTGCCGAAAAGGAGTCGGAATTCAGGCTCTGCTGATGGTTTTCCACAGCTCAAGTTGCTGGTGAACATGGGACTGCGTCGTCTCTGCTGAAAACTCCACAACACTAACAAAGGTTCGGTGGCATGGCGGAAATCGCGATCTTCGGGTTTGACCGGCCGTCGTTCGCCTGCCTACGCTCCCGCGCATCGTCAGCCTGAGCGCTTCAGCCCCCGGTCACAAACCAAACACTTCGTCCATTGCTGAAGACCGCAGGTTGGCCCGTAGTCACCCCGATTGGGAGGAGTTCACAACACGCATGATCAAGTCGATCCCCTACGGCCTGCTGGCCTTTGCCGTCTCGTCGTCCCTCGTGCTCGCCCAGGAAGGCGGCACACCCATGGCTGGCGGCTGGAGCGCCAAGCCCGGTTCCGGTCTGAAGTACGACGGAGGTGACGCGTTCGGCCTGACCTGGGTCAACCGCCTCCAGGTGCACTGGACCTACACGAACAACGACAACGGCGTCGCAGACAACAACACCTTCAACATCCGCCGTGCCCGGACGTCGCTGAGCGGCCACGTCTTCAACAAGAACATCCAGTACCTGTTCGTCTGGGATGCAGTCGACCAGGGCCCAGCTGGCGACGGCAACATCAAGCAGGGCTGGGTGCAGTGGAACTTCTGCAGTTCCGACAGTGGCAAGGTCGGCCTGCGCGCCGGCCAGGGGAAGAGCATGTTCGGCCTCGAGTCGACCGGTACTTCGGCCGGCCTGTGGTTCGTCGAACGTTCGTCGGCATCCCGCGCCTTCTCGGACAGCTTCACGCGCGGCGCCTGGCTCAACGGCGTCATGATGGATAACAAGCTCCGATGGGCCGTCGGCGCCAT
>JAYUCN010000549.1:0-4156 GCA_043740335.1 Planctomycetota bacterium | reverse complement strand
TGTTGCGTTATGGCCAGGGCGCCGTCACCGCAGCGATCGCCGACTGGGAACTCGTGGTGGCGATCGATCCGTCCAACCACCTGGCAAGGAACCTGCTGGAAGTGGCGCGAGCCGAAGATCGTCCCGCCGTGCCACGCTGACACCGTTCACGCACTCACGCGTCTCCCAAACGCTCGATCACACAGACGCTCGACCCGACGCTTTCCAGCTAGCGTCGAGGAAAAGGAAGCCGGGGGTGAAACTTCGGGAAAAGGGGAAGAAGGAGAGTCAAGTTTTTACGTCCGTCGCGGACAACCCCCGGCAGTGTGTCGATTCCTGCCCAGGCCCTTTGCAAGGGCACGGCAGGCTGGTGCGATGTATGTGCGTGCGACCCGTCAGTAGACTGCCGACCCAAATTGGTTGGCGATGTGTTCACAACTCTCTACCCACGGGTTCTTGCGCTGGAGAAGGATAGCTCGGCCAATCCCGAAGGTCAAACAAGGCTTTGCCTCGAGCCTGCCCTCGGCAAGCACCTTGTCGACGGGCCGACGATCACGGGTGGCGGCGCAAGCGCAGGCCGAACGGGGCGACCGTGGCGACGTATCCGGATGGCACAAGCGTCGTTGCGGTCGCCTCTTCGATGACGGCGGGGCCGATCACGCGGCTGCCGATGGCCTCGCGACGGAGAACTTCCAGCGTGCCACCGCCAACCGGGGCCCGCCGCCGGAATGATTTTGCGCCGGACACTGTGGACCTGCCGGCTGGTGGGATGTCCTTCGCTGGGGTCTCCGCTCGCGCCGTCACCTGCACGACTTCGAGCGTCGACGCGGTTGTGAAGCCGTACCGCCGCTGATGTTCGGCTGCGAAGCGGTGGGCAATGGTCGGAGACCAAGGCAAGCGCAGCGAAGCACCCTGGCCCTGATAGCGCACGAGCACTTCGACGCGGCCGCGGGCCCTTCTGGGCATCTGCTCCATGGCACGCCGCAGCAGCTTCGCCCCGAGTCCGGTCAGGTCGGCGATGCGGCGGCGGTCGAGAGGCATGCGAACGGCCTGCCAGCACTCGACCGACTCGCCCGCGAGGGCGAGACCCAGCGCGGAGAACGCACCGGGATGCTGCGGCAGCAATGCGCTCGGCAGGCCCAGCCGTGCCATCAGCCCGGCGGCGTGCAGGCCACCGGCACCTCCGTACGCGACCAGCGGGACGGTCGCGGGATCGACGGCCCGCTCGGCCGTGATGACGAGGATCGCGCGCGCCATCGTCGTGTCGGCGATCGTGAGGATGCCGCGCGCCGTCGCTGCGGCACTGAGACCGAGCCGGCGGCCGAGGCGTTCGATCGCGCGCACCGCCGCATCGACGTCGATGGGGAACGCGCCTCCCAGCAGCGTGCCTTGCCCGAGGTGGCCGAGCACGAGGTGGGCGTCGGTCACGGTGGGTTCCGTGCCCTTGCCGTAGCACGCTGGCCCGGGATCGGCGCCAGCACTCTCGGGACCGACACGCAGGGCGCCGCCGGCGTCGACGTAGGCGATGCTGCCACCGCCGCATCCCACCGTGTGCACGGGCACCGTCGGCAGAGGCAGCGGCAAGCCGCCGATGCTGCCCGTGTCGTGCACGGCGGTGCCTTCGACGAGGCACACGTCGGCCGATGTGCCACCCATGTCGAATGCCACAGCGCGCGGCAGGCGCAAGCGGCGCGCGAGCTGGGCCGTGGCGAGCACGCCGCCGGCCGGGCCGGAGAACATCGCGCGCGTGGGAAACGCGGCCGCCTCCGCGGCCGGCAGGATGCCCAGGCTGCTGCGCAAGAGACGCAGTCGACCGTGGCCGACGCCATCGGCCAGTCGGCTCGTGTAGCTGCCGACGATGGGCGCGATCGCGGCGTTGAGGATCGCCGCACAGAACCGTTCGTACTCACCGAACGCGGGCAGCAACTCCGCACTGCACGTGATGGGCACCCCCGGGCAGGCGCGGGCGGCGGCGTCGGCGAGGCGACGCTCGTCGACGGGATCGGACGGCGAGTGCAGGAGCCCGATCGCGATCGCTGCGGGCCGCAGCCGGCGCAGGCTAGCAGCGACACGTTCCACTTCGTGGGCCGTGAGTCGCGTCGCCACGCTGCCGCCCGGGCCACGCCGGCAGTCGACACCGATGCGCAGGGCGCGCGGCACGGGGGGCACGGGGCGTCGCGGCGCCAGCGCATAGAGCTCGGTGCGGTCCTGGCGGCCGATCTCGATGAGGTCTTCGAAGCCGCGGTTGGTCACGAAGGCCGTGCGCACCAGGTTGCCGGTCAGCACCGCGTTGAGGCCGACCGTGGTGCCGTGCACGACGTCGACCTCCTCGTCGGGATGGGAACGCACCGCCGCCAGGCCCTGCAGCACGGCGCGCGATGGATCGTCGGGCGTCGACGGCAGTTTGTGCACCACGACTCCACGCGGCGACCAGCGCACCACGTCGGTGAAGGTACCGCCCGTGTCGATGCCGATGCGCGTTGCCACGGTGCGGGACGGTAGCCGGCCTCGCCAGCGAAGGCACGCAGTCGCGGCAGCGTTGGCGGAAGCGCTGCCGATGCCATAGCTTTCCGGCGATGGCCTTGCCGATCGCGAGCCTGCTGGCATTCCTGCTCGGTGCTTTGCCGTTCGCGTTCCTCGTCGTGCGCCTGTGCAAGGGCGTCGACGTGCGATCGGTCGGCAGCGGCAATGTCGGCGCCACCAACGCGAGCCGCGTGTTCGTGACGAAGGGTGGGCGCTTCTCGGCGTTTGCTCTCATCTACGTGCTCGACGCGGCGAAGGGATTCCTGCCGGCACTGCTGTGCCCGGCCTTCGTCGAGGTGCCCGGCGCGCTCGTCGTCTCAGTGGTCTGCGGGGCCATGGCCGTGCTCGGCCACGTCTTCACGCCATTCCTCGGTTTTCGCGGCGGCAAGGGGGTCGCGACCGCGACCGGCGTGCTGTTCGCACTCGACTGGCAGGCGACGGGCCTCGCCGTGCTGGTGTTCTTCGTCGTGCAGAAGGCCACGGGGCACGTGTTCTTCGGCAGTCTCGCGCTCGGCCTCGGCCTCGCCGCGGCGACGATCCTGCTGCACCCACAGACGGCCTTCGGCGAGCGTCTGCCCGTGACCGTGCTCTGCATCCTGCTCGCGGCCTTGCTGTTCTGGACGCACCGCAGCAACCTCAAGAAACATTTCGCCGCGCGCGCGGCCGGCAACGCATGAAGATCGCGATCCTCGGCAACGGCGGCTTCGGCACCGCGATGGCGCAGGCACTCGATCGGGCCGGCCATGCCGTTTCCCTGTGGGGGCACGATGCCGTCTACACGGCGCAGATCGCCGCCTCGCGGCAGAACCCGCGCTACCTCGAAGGCGTCACCCTGCCCGATGCGATCCGCGTCACGAACGATCCGGCCGCCGTGTTCGAACGGTGCCAGTTGGCACTCGTCGCGGTGCCGACCCAGCATGTGCGCGCCGTGCTCGCGAGCATGGCGGCGGTCGTGCCCGCGCACATCCCGCTCGTGTCGCTCGCCAAAGGTCTCGAACAACAGACCGGCAAGCGGCCGTCGGAGGTAATAGCCGAGGTCATCGGCGGCCCTCGACGTGTGTTCGCACTGAGCGGCCCGAGCCACGCCGAGGAGATCGCGCGCGCACTGCCGACGACCGTCGTGATCGCGGGCAGCGACGACCTCGCCCTGCAGGTGCTGCAGCAGGCGCTGACGACGAAGGCGTTCCGCGTCTATCGCAACAGCGACCTGCTCGGCATCGAACTGTGCGGCGCCCTGAAGAACGTCATGGCGCTCGCCGCGGGCATCGCCGACGGCCTCGGCTATGGCGACAACAGCAAGGCGGCGATCCTCTCGCGCGGCCTCGTCGAGATGTCGCGCTACGGCGTGGGACTCGGCGCCGACCCGCGCACGTTCTTCGGGCTGGCCGGCGTCGGCGACCTCGCCGTCACCGCGTTCTCGCGGCATGGCCGCAACCGTGCATTCGGCGAACGCATCGGCAAGGGCGAGACGCTCGAGCAGGCACTCGCCGCGTCGCCCAAGGTGGCCGAGGGCGTCTGGACCTCGCGCGTCGTCGCCGAGCAGGCGCGTGCGCGCGGTGTCGAGATGCCGATCGCGACCGCCGTGGCGCGCGTGCTGTTCGACGGGCTGTCGCCGCAGGTCGCGGTGCGGGCCCTCATGGAGCGCGATCCGAAG
>JAYUCN010000548.1:0-4159 GCA_043740335.1 Planctomycetota bacterium | reverse complement strand
CCGCGGTTTCGGGTCCAATGTCCCTGAACTTCGTAGGCGTCGACCAACGGTCGCAGTAGACTCCTCGCCAGTTCGTCACCGCGGGCAGTCGCTGCGGTGATGATTTCTTTCTGTCGACTGGATGGACCCGCGCCGTTGCGCGGCTTGAGCAACCGCCCGCGTTCCTGATGCCACGTCGAGCCCCACTCGACCATGCAGCAGGACTCGAGCGACGCGGTGGCACCAACCTGGTGCCACACAGCCCACGACGAACGACGAATCCGGGTCCGAAAGCTACTCTCATGGGCAAGCGCCTCTTCGTGGGCAATCTCTCTTTCAACACCACCCAGGCCATTCTCGAGGCCGCATTCGGGCAGGATGGCCGCAAGGTCGCAAGCGTCAGCGTCGTGCAGGATCGTGACACCGGCCGCTCGCGCGGCTTCGCGTTCGTCGAGATGGCAACCGACAGTGACGCTCAGGCTGCGATCAAGGCCATGAACGGCGTCGAGGTGGACGGTCGCGCCCTGCGCGTCAACGAAGCCGAAGAGCGCAAGCCGCGCACCGGCGGCGGCGGTGGTGGCGGCGGCGGTGGTGGTGGTGGCTACGGCGGCGATCGTCGCGGTGGCGGCGGTGGTGGCGGCGGCGGCGGCGGACGCGAACGCTGGTAGTGTTCCCTGCCTTTGCCACTTCGCGGATGGCCCGGACTGAATGATCCCGACCATCTGATCGATGGCCGGAGACCGTCCTGAATGATCCACCCTACCGCAGTCGTGCATGCCTCGGTCGTTCTCGGCAAGAACGTGAACATCGGGGCGTTTGCTCTCGTCGAAGCGGGCGTCAGCCTCGGCGATGACTGCGGTATCGGGGATCACGCCGTGGTCCGAACGGCTTGCGACATCGGCGCTGGTGCGATCGTCGACAGTTTCGCCGTGATCGGGGGCATGCCGCAGATGCGCGGCAGTGTGCTGCCGACGGGCCGCGTGCACATCGGTGCACGCACCATCATGCGCGAGGGCGTCACGATCAACCGGCCGAGTCTGCCGAATGGCCTGACCTCGATCGGCGACGATTGCTTCCTCATGGCCAACACCCACGTCGGTCACGACTCGCAGGTCGGGAACTCCGTGACCTTGGCCAACAACGTGATGCTGGCCGGACACGTGCGGGTCGGAGATGGCGCCTTCCTCGGCGGCGGGGCAGGGGTCCACCAGTTCGTTCGCATCGGCTGCGGCGCGATGGTCGGTGGCAATGCCTCGATCTCGTACGACGTGCCTCCCTACGCCATCGCCGCGGAACGCAACGAGATCTGTGGCCTCAACCTTGTCGGCATCCGACGGAGCAAGATGCCCGCGGCCGTCGTCGCTGACCTCAAGCAGTGTTACCACGCGGTCTATTGCGGACCCGGCGACCTGCGCCTGCGCGCCGAGCGTGCTCTCGCCGAGGCGCGCATCGGCACCGGCAAGGAAGGCAAGCTGTTCCTCGAGTTCTTCGTCGGTGGCAAGCGCGGGTTTGCGCGCACGAGGAATGAACGCGCCACCGGACAGGCGGCGGCGGACGCCGCCACGTAGCCAGAGAAGGTCGTGGACCGGCGAGGTGCCTTGCTCGTCCGCTGATCACTTGCCGCGCATGGATCACTTGCTCCGCAATGGACGCACGATGAGGTCCTTGAGCGCGAAGTTGCTGCCTTCGCCGACGCGCGTGACGAACAGGTCGTTGTGATGGCGGATGAGCCCGAACTCGTCGAAGCACGAGACGCCGCCGCAGATCTCCATTGCGAGCCCGAGCAGTTCGCTCGCCGTGCGGCTGCAGTCGACCTTCACCTTCGCGGCCTGTTCGCGCGACAGCCGGTCCTCTTCGTAGAGGCGGCAGCAGTGCATGAGCCAGGTGAGCCCGCGTTCGAGTGCGATGTCCATGTCGACGAGCACGTCCTGCACCCTTTGGAAGCGGCTGATCGGCTTGTCGTTGAACTGGATGCGTTCTTCGGCGTAGACGCGGCACTTGTCGAGTGCGAACGCGAGCGAGGCCAGCGCCAGCGACGCGATGAACAAGCGACCGCCGTTCAGCGTCGTCACCATGACCTTGAAGCCGTCGTTCTCGGCGCCGAGGATCGCGTCGCTAGAGACCTCGACGTTCTCGAACATGATCGAGCCGGTCGAGGACTGCTCCCAGACCTTCTTGCCCTGCATCTCCTGATAGAAGACGCCCTTCTGCTCCATCGGCACGACAAGGCAGGTCGAGCGCTTGCCGTTCGGACCGTGCGGATCCGTCAATGCGTGCACGATCACGTGGCTCGCCCAGCGCGCGTTCGTCGACCAGCACTTCTCGCCGTTGATGACCCACGTGCCACCCTTGCGCACGGCCGTGACTTGCGGGTTCGCGGCATCGCTGCCGCGGCCAGGCTCGGACAAGCCGAACACGAACATGCGCTCGCCGCGCGCGAGGGCCGGCAGGTGCGCCTTCTTCTGGGCTTCGCTGCCGCAGAGTTGGAGCGGCTTGGCACCGAGCGAGATCGCCGCGCCCGGCGTGATCGCGACGGACTGGCTGTGGTAGCCGATCGCGAGGCCCATGAGCACGAGGTCACTGTGGTCGCCGCCCTGGCCGCCGTACTCTTCGGCGATCGGCAGCCCGAACAGGCCGAGTTCGCCCATGGCGCGGATGCACTCGTCGGGCACGAGCAGATGGTCACGTTCCCAGTGCAGGAGGTGCGGGGCGATCTCGGCGTCGCCGAAGTCCCGCACGGTTTCGTAGAAGGCGAACTTGTCGTCGCTGACCAGGTCCCTGAGGTAGGTGTCGATTCGGCGAGCCATCGCGCGCGAGCGTAGCGCGGCACTGGCCCGCAGGCGACGCTCGAGCGCCGGTTCAGCGGATCGTGGGATCGTCCGCGTCTTTCGGCGCCAGGACCGCCAGGAATGCCTGAGCGGTGCGGTTGTCCGGGTCGATCTCGAGCACGCGCCGGAACGCGGCGATCGCCGCCGCTGGCTTGTCGGAGAGACGCAGGTTGTAGGCGCGAACGAGGTGCGCCTGCGCGTCGTACGGCTTGCTCCCGACGTAGCGGTCGAGCTCTTGCATCTGTGCTTCGAAGACCTTGGGGTCGCCGTAGAAGACGCGCTTGTCGGTCTCGACCGACGCCATGGCCGGATCGAGCCGCAGGGCCTCCGCGATCAGGAAGGCCGCGAAGTGGTAGTCGCCGGTCGCGAACGCTGCATCCGCCAACAGGAAGTGCACCGAGGCGTCGTTCGGCGCATAGGTGCGCGCCTTGCCGTAGGCTCCGGCGGCTTCGGTGAAGCGCCCGGCTTCGAAGTAGAAGTTGCCGAGTTCCACGTACTTGGCGGCGAGGGCTGCGGGCTCGACAGCGGCGCGATCAGCGGCGCGAACACCGGCGGACAGTTCGGAGGCACGTGCCGAACCGATGACGCCACCGCCGGCCACGATGGTCTCCCCTGGTGCCGGTTCGTCGCTGGCATCCTCGTCGCGCCGGTCGAGGATCACGACACTGCCCGGAACGTAGAGGTAGGTCGGGCAGTAGGTCGTGCTCGGGTACCACCAGTAACTCGTCGTCACGCAGTCCGGGTACGACCACGAGTGCCACCACGAACTTGCGTAGCCGCTGTTCCAACAGGCGGTGCGGTAGTGCCACCATGGATACCAGAGCGAGAGGCTCCAGCCGAACGCGCCGCAGCCGCCGGCCAGCGACCAGGAGGAACCCGGCCACCAGGTGTTGTTGCAGCAGGGGTCCCACCACGAATCCCACACCGGGCCAAAGCACGTGCGATGGCTCCAGGATCGCGACGTTGCGAAGCGCGAAGATCTGTGGTTGCCCGCGGTGCCGAGCACGCCCGTGCGCAGCCGCGCGTCAGCGCGAGTCGACAGGCGCGGCGATTCAGTGCGGGGCACGAGACGCGGTGTGGGGGCCGGTGTACTGACACCTGGCGTCGTCGCGCGCGGTGCCCGGATTGCGGCTGGACGTTCGCCAGTGCGCACCGTGTCGCGTGGCGTGTAGCGTCCGGTCACGGGCGGGCTGCTCGGGTGCCTTGTCGGTCGCGGTGCGAGAACACTGGGCCGCTCGGTGGCTTCGACGGGAGTCGGCCTCGTCATCGACGGGGTCGGGCGGTAGCGGGTGTCGATGGGCTGGGTGCGTGCGCGGGTCACCGGTGCGTCGCTGCTCGGCATGCGTTCGCGC
>JAYUCN010000547.1:0-4168 GCA_043740335.1 Planctomycetota bacterium | reverse complement strand
GCGATGGCGAGGCCAAGCTCGTGAAGGCCACCTACGCCGGCGAGCAGGTGGATCCGAAGGATGCCACCAAGGGCACGCTCGGGGAACTCGTGCAAGCCGAGAACAAGGACCGTCTCGCCCTCTATGCCGTGCTGGGGAAGGAGCTGAAACTGACGGCCGCCGAGGTTGCCCAGCAGAACGGTCTGCGCAATCTGGACAAGGCCAAGCCCGATCATTGGGTCGAGCTCAAGGGACAATGGGTGCAACGCAAGTCGATCAAGCCGATCGGCCAGGACAAGAAGTAGCTACGCACGCACCGCTGCCACCGCAAGATAGCCACACTGCATGCGACCCCGCCCCGGCCACCATCGTTCGGATCTCTGCGTGATCGCGCGCCAGGCGATGCGCGATCGCGGCCTGCTGCCGGATTTCGAACCAGCGGTCCAGCAGCAGTTGGACGGCATCCGCGGGCCGGCAGTCGCGCGCGACGCCTCGATTCGCGACCTTGTGGCCTTGCCGTGGGCTTCGATCGACAACGACGATTCGCGCGACCTCGATCAGCTCAGTGTCGCCGAGGAACTGCCCGGTGGCCGCGTCAAGGTGTGCGTGGCGGTGGCGGATGTGGACGCGCTCGTGACCAAGGGCACCGCGATCGACGTGCATGCGCAGCACAACACCACGTCGGTCTACACGGGCGCCGAGATCTTCCCGATGCTGCCCGAGAAGTTGTCGACCGACCTGACCTCCCTCAATGCCGACGTCGAACGGCTGGCCATCGTCATGGAGTCGACCGTGGCCGCGAGCGGCGAACTGGTCGGCTCCGCCATCTACCGTGCACGCGTTCGCAATCACGCCAAGCTGGCCTACGACTCTGTCGCCGCGTGGTTGGATGGCCAGGCACCCATGCCCCCCGCGATGGCGGCAGCAACGGGCGTCGAGGGGCAGATCCGCCTGCAGGATCGCATCGCGCAGGCGATGCGACAGCAGCGCTACCAGCACGGCGTGCTGGACCTCGAGACCATCGAGGCACGGCCCGTGTTCGACGGCGAGTCGATCACCGACCTGCGCGCCGACCGGCCCAACCGTGCCAAGCACCTGATCGAGGACTTCATGATCGCGGCCAACGGCGTGACGGCGCGCTTCCTCGAACAGGCCGGAGTGCCCGCGCTGCGGCGTGTGGTGCGCTCGCCCGAGCGTTGGGCCCGCATCGTCACGGTGGCCGCCGAGTACGGCGCGTCGTTGCCGCCTGCACCCGACGCACGGGCGCTGCAGGACTTCCTGCTGCGCCAGCGGCGCGCCGATCCGCTGCGCTTCCCCGACCTTTCGCTGGTGATCGTCAAGTTGCTCGGCCCTGGCGAGTACGTGGTCGAACGACCAGGCGTTTCACCGATCGGTCACTTCGGTCTCGCAGTGCGCGACTACACGCACTCCACGGCGCCGAACCGCCGCTATCCGGATCTCCTGACCCACCGCTTGCTGAAGGCCGCCTTGGTGCGACAGCCGCCGCCCTATGCAGCCGATGAGTTGGCACGGCTGGCGCAGCATTGCACCGTCCAGGAAGACGCCGCCAACAAAGTGGAACGGCAGGTGCGCAAGTCGGCGGCAGCGCTGCTGCTCGAGCACCGGCTCGGTGAGCAGTTCGACGGCGTGATCACCGGCGCGTCGGCGAAGGGCATCTGGGTGCGCGTGTTCCGGCCGCCGGTCGAAGGCAAGGTCGTGCACGGCTTCGGCAACCTCGAGGTGGGTCAGAAGGTGCGGGTCGAACTGGTGGCCACCGACGTCGAGCACGGCTTCATCGACTTCGTGCGCATCGGGTGATGGCTCGGTCGTCGCCCGCGTCGATCACTTCGTCGCCGGCAACCGCCATCGCCGGTGTCCCCACAGGTACTGGTCGGGACAGGCGCGCACGGCCGCTTCGAGCTCGCGGTTCAGGTGCTCGAGGATGCGCCGCACGTCGGCTTCCTTGTTGCCCGTGGCGTCGAAACGGAACGGACCACTGGCGCGGAACTGGAACCGCATCGGTGCTGTCTCGATGCAGTAGCCGAAGCAGAGCGGCGTCTTCGTGATCAGGTGCAGCAACGCGATCGCCGTGTGGCTGGAGGCCGGCCGGCCGAAGAAGTCGACCAGCATGCCGCGTTCCTTCGCGTTCTGGTCGATCATGATCGCCAGCACCTTGCCCCCGCGCAGCGCCGCGACCAGGCGCCCGAGGTTTGCATCGCGCTTCGGCGTGAGTTCGAAACGATGGCGAGGCTTGCGCCTCTGCATGAGGCGGTCCACGTACGGGTTGTTCATGCGCCGAGTGATTCCGACCACGGGCTTCCTCTGCGAGAGGAGCTGCGCGCCGATCTCCCAGCTGCCGAGATGGCCGCAGGCGAGGATCAGACCCGCTTCCGGATCGTCGAGAATGCGCGCGAGCTCGGGCGATACCTGCCACTCGATGCACTGCTGCGAAGGGTGCGCACGGAACCACGCATCCGACTTCACGGACGCCACCACCACGCGGGCGAACTGGCGGAACACGGTGCGGGCCAGCCGACTCGCTTGCCGACGATCCTTGGCGATACCCGCCGCCAGGATGTTCTCGACCGCGATGCGGCGCCGCTCTGCGTGCAGGAGCCAGACCAGGTCGCCGATGCCGTGCGCGAGCGCGACACAGGCCCACAGCGGCAGCACGTCGACCACGAAGAGCAGCGCAGAGACGAGCGCATACTCGAGAAGATGGCGCAGGCGCTTCACGCCGCCATGCGCTCTTCGATGAAGGTCGCGAGCTGGCCGACCGTCACGACCTTGACGAGGTCCTGCGGGTCGAACTCGATGCGGAACTCCTGCTGGATGTCGTAGATGAAATCCAGCATGGCCAGCGAATCGATGCCGAGCTCGGCGATCGTGTGCTGTTCGCCGACGCCGTGCCAATCGACCGTCGCTTGTCCCGAGCGCGCCATGATGGTCCTGAGCTTCTCGACGATGTCTTTGCGGGTGTCCTTGCGCAGCACAGCGACTACTCCACGTATTGGCCGACGATCAGAGTCGAATTGCTGCCGCCGAAGCCGAAGCTGTTCTTCATGCAGACGCGCAGCGGCAGGTCCAGCGATTCCACGCCGACGAGGCGAAGCTTGCACGCCGGATCGGGATGGTCAAGGTTCAGGTTCTTGTGCAGGCGACCGTTCTCCATGCAGACGATGGCGGCGATGGTCTCGACGATGCCGGCCGCACCGAGCAGATGACCGAAATACGACTTCGAAGCGACCACCGGCACCCGCTCGGCATCGGCGCCGAACACCCTCGCGATGGCCTCGGCCTCGCACGCGTCGTTGGCTTTCGTGGCGGTGCCGTGCGCGCTCACGAAATCGATCGTGCCCGGTAGAAGGCTGGCCGAACGCAGAGCCGCGGCCATGGCAGCGGCTTGCCCCTCCACGCTGGGGCGCGTGATGTGGGTGCCGTCCGACGACTCGCCAAAACCGAGGATCTCGGCGCGGATGCGGGCGCCGCGAGCGCGAGCTTCGTCCAGCGACTCGAGCACCACGGCACCTGCCCCTTCGCCCAGCACGAAGCCATCGCGCTCGGCATCGAACGGACGGCAGGCCCTTGCCGGGTCCGCGGCGCGGGACATCACACCGAGGTTGTCCCAACTGGCGTAGAGCGCGGGCGTGAACATCGACTCGCTGCCGCCACAGAGCACGCGCCTGGCGTAGCCGTGCAGGATCATGCGGAAGGCGATGCCCAGCGCCAGGGTCGACGAGGCGCACGCAGCAACGACGACGTAGTTGGAACCCATCAGCCCGAACTGGATCGAGACCTGCGAGCTCACCACGTTCAGCATGCAGCGCGGCACGGTGGTCGGACGCACGCCGCGGGCTCCGTGCGCGAAGAACGCCTGCCACGAGTCTTGCGCCGCATGCGACGGTCCGGAACCAGTGCCGAACAGCACGGCCGTCTGTTCGGCGGGTGAGCCCGGTCCGGCGGCCACGAGGCCGGCTTCTTCCAGGGCCTGGCCCGCGGCGAGCAGCGCCATGTCGACCGCGCGATCGGAGGGGCGAAAGCCGCGCGCGACCATCGCTGCCGACAACGCCGCAGTATCGACCTCGGCGCCGTTCTGCGAGCGATAGGCATCGGCCCCGAGGCTCGCGAGCCTGCGGATCGCGCCCTGTCCGCGGAAGAGCCGCTCGCTGACGGCGCTCGCCTCGAAACC
>JAYUCN010000546.1:0-4171 GCA_043740335.1 Planctomycetota bacterium | reverse complement strand
GCGAGCACGGCCTTGAGCCAGTCGGCGTGCAGGAACTCGGCGTAGGCTTCGTAGCCGTCCTCGCGCGCGAAGAACTGTTCGAGGCAGGCGCGCACGAGCGCTTCGTCGTCGCCGATCGCCGGCAGGCCGGTCGCGAAGGTGCCATTGCCGTCGACGTACTCGTTGCCGTTCTGGTGCCGGCGCAGGTGCGCTTCGGCGGGGTGGCCCGTGCGGCGCGGCAGTTTGATGTAGGTGAGGAAGCGCTCCTTGTCGGGCGCCCCTTGCGACAGGTCGTGCTGGAGCCAGTGGAAGAGGATGTGGGCCTTCAGCGAGTTGTGCGCGGCCGACAGGCGTTGCGCGAACTCCCAGAGGCGCGCGAGTTGCTTGCCGCGAGCTTCGGGGTCGCGCTGCCACACTGTGTCGGCATCGGGTTGCAGCCGCACGAGGTAGCTGTTGACGAAGTTCGGCTGCTGCAGCAGGGCCGGGCGCAGGCGTGCGCACTCCTCGAGCTGCGCGCGCCGCAGTTGACCGTGGATCGGGAAGGAGCCGAAGCCGCCGCTCTGTGGGTGGTCGAGATCGCGTACGACGAGGGCCGGCAGGTTGTCGACGTCGGGCCGCTGCAGGCGCGCGAGCAAGCTGTGCAGCGTGTTGGCGTCGAGGCTCGTGCCAGCGAGTGCGGCGAGCGCGCGGTCGTGGAAGCCGTCGACGGTGCCGGGGTGATCGCGCAGTGCGCGCTGCGTGAGGACGGTGTTGGCGAGCAGGCGGGCATCGAGCTGCGTCAGCAGATCGGACCGTTCGCCCGGCACGACGCGTTGGTGGTTCCACTGGAGCCCGAGTCGTTGGCGCAGGAAATCGAAGGTGCGCTCGGCGTTGGTGGGAAAGCTCAGCAGCGCGTCGCGGTTCTCGATCTCTAGCACGCGCTCGGTGCGACCGTGACGCTGGATCCAGGTCGGCAGCATCGTCTGCACGCTGGCGAAGTCGCGCGCGTCGAGGCGTTCGCGGCAGTGGTAGTAGTACCAGTCCTCGGTGCCCGGGATCAGCGTGTCGACCACCCTGGCGCGATCGCCGAGCGCGTAGGTCTCTTCGAAACCGATCGGGGTGCCCTGTGCGGCGAGGGCAGCGGAGAGGGCGACGAGGGCGAGAAGAGAGGCGTGACGGCGGCGACAGGTAGTGCGATGCATTGCGGCTCCAAGAACGAAGGCCTCGGCGTTCGGACGAACGGCGGCGGGCCATGACCGGCTCAGTCTCATTCTGCCGGGGACGGTTCTCGAATCGGCGCGTGCGGCGGTGATTCTCGATGCGTTCTCCGGCGGCGGGGGCGGCAGGAATGCCGCCGTCAGGTTGTGGTTCCCGCGGAGTTGCGATGGCCTTGCCGGACGATGAGGCCGGGATCGGTGGGTCCGTTGGTGCCGGGCAATGGGTCGGGAGGCCCGGGCAGAGATCATGAAGATGCGAGGAATCCCGACATGCACTCGGGCGGTCGGCGAACACGCTTGGCGCGGTGATGTCCCGCGCCGCGAAGCTCGACATCGGCGCCTGATCGAGCCCGGTTCATGCGCCTTCAGGGCACGAGCCCGGCTTCGACGAGAGCGCGCTGCAGTCGCTCGTCGACGCCGATCCGCTTCGCCCAGGTGGCCAGGTAGTCAGGGTCCGGCATGCCTTGCACGGTCAGGACGTTCTGGACGTCGAGCCTGTCCTTCGGTCGATCTGCCAGCAGCTTGAACAGGATCCAGTCGGCGGCCGAGATGACTCGCATCTCGCCCGCGATTCCGGGCACACGCTGGCCAGGGACCGGGTCAACGCCGAGCGCTGCAGTGGCGTCGCAACCAGGAACAGATCGCCGGTGACGGCGCGGCCGTCGCGGAACATCTGCACCTTGACGAGTGGCATGTCGTGCACGCGATCGCGCCACCCGCTCTTGTAGATGGCATCGACCAGAAAGCCGTGCCGTTCCAACGACGCAAAGCTCAAGGCGACGCCAGCGTCATCCGCATCGACCAGCAGGTCCACGTCGAAGGTCGCGCGCGGGATCCCCAGGTGACAACCGCGTAGCCGCCGAGCAGAGCCGTGCGGACACCCGCTTCCGCCATCGCCGCGAGCAGCTCGGTGAGCACCTGATCGGGTCGCGGCTCCGTCATCCGGACTCCGATTCACGACGGTGTCTTTGGAGCCCCGCCAGCAGTGCTTCATTGCTGAGATCGTGTTCGCGCTGCCAAGCCGCCCACTTGCGGTCCCCTGCTTCGCGGTCTGGAACATCGAGCCAGGCCCAGCACAGTCCACTCAACTCGAGCGCCAACGTGAGCCGTTCCTCGGGACGCATGGCGCGGTAGGTGGCTAGGTCGTCTTGCTCCACAGCCGCAGTGTAGTGCCTGATCCGGGCGTTGGCGACGTGGCCGTTGGCGGTGAGAGTCGGCGGCACCAATGCCATGGCCTCGGGATCCGACAGCCGACTGGCGCCTGGGTTCGCCGTTCTCAGTCGACAATCGTGAACTTCAGCCCGAGTTCAATGAAGCGAGGCACGGACGCGGCGAGGCTCACGAGACTCGGCTTCGCTTTCGCGCCAGCCTCTTTGGGCAAGGTGGTGAGCCCGAAGTCGATCTGGAAGATTGGCCCACCCTGTCGCAAGCGCTCAAGGTGCGGGAACAGCCCCGGTGCATCGAGGATGCCGCTCTGGAGATGCTCGTTGATCGCTCTAACGTCCACGACGTTAGCGAACGTCCAGAACGTTAGCCATTAGGGAGCCATGGCAAAGGGGTAGTGCTACACCACTTCTGAGCACGACCGACCAAGATCCTCGCTGTCGACGGCCGCCACCAGCACCAAAGCGGGTGCTCAGAGCTGCTTCTTGATGCGGTCGTCGAGCGCCTGCTGGTCCTGCGCGAAGCTCCCCAACGCCGCCGCGGTCAGGATGCCGTCCCAGCTCGCCGTGCCCGCCCGCACGCGATCCCGCCACGACGAGTAGACAGGGATCTTGCCTTCCTTGGTGATCTTCGCCGACTCGTCGGCCGTGAACTGCGGGAACAGGTCACCGGCACCGCTCGCCGCCAGCGTCTTCAGCACGTCGGCAGCCGTCGCCTTCTTCGCATCGAGCTTCGCCGCCGCCGCTGCCGCCGCTTCGAACTGCGGCGTGATCGTCCAGCAGATGTCGAGCTTGTCGACCGCGGCGTCGGCGCCACCGGCGAACGTGACCTTCGGATCGGCTGCGGTCTTGTCCTTGAGCGTGGCCGGCGCGGGGTTCTTCTTGAGGAACTCCTTGGCGGCGGCAATCGGCATCGTGAACACGTCGAGGCCGAGCAGGTCTTCGCACTGTTGGCCGCTGCGCATCGAGGCGCCGATCTGCCGCACATCGAGCTTGGTCTTGCCGTTCAGCTTGCGTACGCCGCGCTGGCTCGCGAGCGTCGCCTTCTCGCCCGCATTGACGCCGTCGCCGAGTTTGTTGTCGGCGATGAAGGCGTTGATGCGGCCCATGAACACGTTGCACCACGTCGGTTGCGCGAGCGACGCGATGAGCCAGTTCTGCCGCGCCGAGAAGCCGAGCGTGAAGTTGAGGCGGATGCCGTCGTCGCGCAGCCGCCGCGCGGCCAGCAAGCCGGCGGGTGTCAGCGGCACCTTGACGATGAAACGGTCGGGGCAGATCGCGGCGAAGCGCTTGCCGTACTGGTAGCTCGCTTCGGCGTCGTCGGCGGTCGCGGTGTGCAGTTCGACCGAGACGTCGGCGTCGAACGTGCGCACGAGCTTCATGCCGTGCACGGCATTGAGCACGAATGCGATCTCCTGCACGAGCTGATCGGTCGGCATCTTCGGTGCCGCACCGCGCAACAGCGTCGCGGTGCCGGGCACGAGCTGGTCGTAGATGCCCTTCTGCACTTCCTTGTTCAACAGCGTGTTGTTCGTGGTGAGCGCCACGAACTCGCGCACCCAGAGCTCCTTCGCGGCGTCGACGTCGCCCGTGTCGAGCCAGAGCGAAGTGCCGGTCTTGGCGACGGCGGCCCAGAGCGGTGAACTCGGGAAGG
This sequence comes from Planctomycetota bacterium, assembly GCA_043740335.1. Classification (GTDB taxonomy): domain Bacteria; phylum Planctomycetota; class UBA1135; order UBA1135; family UBA2386; genus DASVAL01. Next base: position 179 of record JAYUCN010000546.1, on the reverse strand, counting down.
AGGCGCGGCTCTGCTGCGGCTGCGTCACCTGCTTCTTGCAGAACTGGGCGACATCCTGGGCGAGACGGGAATCGTGGCGAGGAGCTTCGATCATGGGTGGTCCTGCGGTCGCGTGCCGGGTCGGGTAATCAGCCTTTCAGCATGGCATGGTATTCCTGCAGCGGGCGCACCGCGAGCGG
>JAYUCN010000545.1:0-10089 GCA_043740335.1 Planctomycetota bacterium | reverse complement strand
AAACGGAGGCTTCGTTGCGCCAGAGCGAGGCGCGCTGGCGGCTGATCATCGAGACCGAGCCCGAGTGCGTGAAGTTGCTCGGTGCCGATGGTTCGTTGTGCCAGATGAACCCCGCCGGCTTGCGCATGATCGAAGCCGATTCGTTCGCACAGGTCGCCAATCGGTGCGTGTACGAACTGGTCGTGCCAGAGCACCGAGCGCAGTTCCAGGCATTGACCGAGCGCGTGTTTCGCGGCGGGTCGGGCACTCTGGAGTTTCAACTCACCGGGCTGAAAGGCGGCCGTCGCTGGTTGGAAACCCACGCCACACCTCTGCGCGATGACCGGGGCATTGTCATCGCCATGCTGGGCATCACGCGCGACATCACCGGACGCCGAGAGGCAGCAGCCGAGCGCCAGCTGCTCGAGGCCCGGTTGCGGCAGGCGCAGAAGATGGAAGCCATCGGCACGCTGGCCGGCGGCATCGCGCACGACTTCAACAACATCCTCGGCGCCATCCTCGGCAACGTGGGCCTGGCCCGGCAGGATGTCGGCTCGGGCCATGCCGCCCTCGACAGCCTGAACGAGATCGGCAAGGCCGTGCAACGGGCCAAGGCACTCGTCCAGCAAGTCCTCGCCTTCAGCCGGCACGAGGCCCCGCAGCGGCGCGTCCTGAACCTGGGTGCCACGATCACCGAGAACGCCCGACTGCTGCGCGCGACTCTCCCGACCACCGTGGAGTTGATCACCCGTCTGGCCGAGGACGTGCCGGGCGTGCTCGCCGATCCGACCGGCATCCACCGCGTGCTCCTGAACCTCTGCACCAATGCCTGGCACGCGATGGAAGGCCAACCCGGTCGCATCACCTTGCGCCTCGATGGTGTCACCGTGGACGCCGCCATGGCCCGCAACCACGATGACCTCCAGCCTGGCCGTTACGCCCGGCTGACCGTCAGCGATACCGGCAAGGGCATGGACGCCACCACGCTGGAACGGATCTTCGATCCGTTCTTCACGACCAAGGAAGTGGGCCAAGGCACCGGCCTCGGCATGTCCGTGGTCCACGGCATCATCAAGGCCCACCAGGGCGCCATCCTCGTCACCAGCGAGCCGGACCGCGGCACCACCATCGAACTCTACCTTCCCGCCGCCGCACCGGTGGAGGGTGTGGAAGCACCGGCACCTGCCTCGAGCGCGGTGCTGCCGCGCGGGCACGGCCAGCTCATCCTCTGCCTCGACGACGAGGTGTCGCTGGTGACCCTGGCGACGCGCATGTTGACGCAGCTCGGCTACCGGACCGCAGGGTTCACGGGCATGGCCGAGGCGCTGGCGGCGTTCCGCGCCGATCCCGCCGGCATCGACCTCGTAGTGACGGACTACAACATGCCCAACGCCTCCGGCCTGGCCATGGCGCGCGAGATCCGGAAGGTGCGGCCCGATCTGCCGGTGATCTTGACTTCGGGGTTCGTCACGGACGAACTCCAGGCCGAAGCCGAAGCCGTCGGCGTACGCAAGATGCTCTTCAAGCCCTACTCCCTGGAAGAACTCTGTCGAAGCGTGAACCTCCTGGTGCCAAAGACGAGCCCACGACCCTGACGCGCGTCGTTGCTACTTCGCTGCCCCGCGTGCTGGCGGGGCCTCGGGCACGAGCCGCGCCTCCGGCTCGAATTCGACCCGCGCTTGCAGTTCGACACCGGCCGGTACGGACCCGAGCAATGGCATGTCCACCTCCACGCCCGCGATGCGGAACACCTTGCCACCCGACCCGTCGCGAACCTCACCGCGTGCCTGGATCCACAGACGACCGGGCCGGTAGCCAGTCTGCCGCACGGATGCGGCGAAGCCCTCGAGGGCCGGCATCCGGTCGACACTCGGAGTGATCGCGCAGACGTTTGCCTGCAGATCCACCATCACATCGGCGACGCCATCCAGGCGCCGCAGGCCGTCGGCCACGGCCTTTGCTCAAGGCACTCATTCGAGCCCGAGCGCCTCGATCCAGATCTGTTCGAGACCGTGACCGGCCGGCGTCGGCATCGCCTTCGGCAGCGACGACTGGCACGCAGTCAGCAGCAGGAGCACCGCACTGCAGTTTCGTGTTTGCATGGGAGGAAGTCGTTTCAGAACCAGAGGCGGAACGACAGGGAGAACCCGAACCGCTCGTGGCCGAACGGCGAGGACGTCGTCGCCTCGATCGGCACCAGGATGCCAGCCTCCACGCCCGCGGTCCCGGTCAGGTTGCACTGGAGCCCGAGCACTGCCGTGAGTTCATGGCCACCGTTGTCGTTGCGCACCGATCCCTGGCGGTCATCGGCCTGCCATCGGCTGAGGAGTTCCACGGTCAGCCGGTACTCGGACTCGTCGTGTCCGGCGAAGAATCGGCTCGGCGACAGGCGATACCACCACGCGAGGTCGAGCGTCACGGCCTCCCCCGGATCGAACCCGTCGTCCTTCTGCCATTGCCAGTAGCGGAACGCCGCCGCCGCCCGATGGCGATCCCGCACGAGCGTGTAACCGAGGCCCGCCCCGGCCCCGAACGTCGACAGCCCCAGTGCTGTGCGGCGTCCGCGACCTTTGCCATCGACGCGCGCGTCGTCGCCGCCGGTCGGCAGGCGCAGATCGAGCAGGGCCGACAAGCGATCGGAACGCATCACGTCGTCCTCGCGCAGCAGCGCCCACTTGGTGGCAACCGTCAGATCGCCGAGTCCCTCCTGCGTGCCGGTAGCACCACCCGCGACCTCGACCCGCCGCGACACGAACGGCACCACGAGATCGAGTTGCACGAGCCGGTCCGGCGAGTACGCCAACCGGGTCTCCGCACGCAACTCGTCGCTGCGCGCGCGCGCGAACCACTCGAACCGCTGCTTGAGGTTGGGCACCTCGGGTGAACTCACGCCGGCATCCGTCGTGTAGAGCTGCGCGTTCCCCGTCGCGGCCAACAGCACCCACGGGAGCGCACCTCGCAGCATCACAGCACCAGCGCGTTGCGGCATCCCGTCGGCAGCGTCGCCAGACACATCTGCTGCAACCGCCGCCGCACCGCCTTGTCCTCGACCGACGTGAACACGTAGAGCTTCCACATGCGCGGGTAGCTCTCGGCGAGATCGCGCAACCGCGGGATCTGATCGCTGAACGCATCCAGCGGCAGCGTGCGTTCGCCCTCGCCCGGGAAGCGCACGAGCGTCTTCGCTTCCTTCAACTGCATGCGTCGCTTCGGACAGTAGAGGATCACGTCCATCGTCTGCCCAACCGCATCCTTCGCCTTCGCCTCCATCGCCGCCTCCCACTGGAAGCGCGCCTCGGGTTTGCCCGGCGAGAAGTACGTCGCGAGCAGTTCGTCCTGCACTGCCTGGTTCTGGTAGTACGGCAGCACGAGCACGCGTTTGGGCAACGCGCGGCGGCGGAAGCGCGCGACGAAGCGGTGCAGCCGTTCGGTCGTGGCGGCCTCGCCGAGGTCGAGCCCCGCGAGGTGCACGATCAGCGACTCGTCGGTCATCTGCTGCAGCTCGCCCGCCGAGAGTTTTCCCGCGCGCATCGCCAGTTCGACCATGCGCGACAGCAGTGCCCCGGCCGCGATCTTGGCATGGTGGTAGTAGACGCGTTCGCTGAAGTGGTAGCGGCACTCGAGCACACGCAGCAGTTCGGACACGATGTCCTCGCGCAGCATGCCGTTCTTCTCGCAGTCGACGAACATCTGCCCGCTCGTTGCCTCGATGCGGAAGTAGTCGATCACGCGCCGGTCGTAGCGCAGCTCCAGTCCCGTGAAGTGCGCGTCGCGCCGCAGGTAGTCGAGCAGGTCGGCGTCGATCGTGTCGCTGACGACCTGGCGCCAGAACGGTGGCACAGCTCGCCCTTCGCCGGTCAGGATCGCCAGCACGTCCGTGCGCAGACCCTGATGGTCGAGTTCGGCCCCGAGTTCGGTGTCGCCGAGCACGGTAGAGAACCGCTCGGGCCGATCGTGCCGCGGCAGCAGCCCGGTCTGGTCCTCGATGTTGTGCCCGTACGGAATGTGCGTGACGTCGTGCAGCAACGCCGCCGTGCGCAGGATGCGCCGTTCGTCGTCGGTGACGTGATGGCAGCCGGCAGGTTCGCGCGCCGCGTTCTTGTTGCACGCCGCCAGCATCTGTTCACAGACGTGCAAGGTGCCGATCGAGTGTTCGAAGCGCGTGTGCACGGCGCCGGGATAGACGAAGCAGGCGCTGCCGAGCTGCTTGATGCCGCGCAGCCGCTGGAACTGCTCCGTGTCGACGAGACGCAGTTCGTCGCGCGAGAGTTCGATGTCGCCGTGGACCGGATCGCGCAGGATGCTCACGAGAGCGCGACCGTAGCACCACGCGGGCGGGCGGAAAAGGAAAGTGGGGACCGGACCTGGCTGCAGGTCCGATCCCCCACCACACAACGAAGCCACACGAGGTGCGCGGCGCGCTCACACGCGACACGCACCGCAGGATACCTCACGATCGAGGGCGCGGTCGGCGACGGCGCTGGTGCCTCCCATGGCGTTGCCCGAACACGCGACCGCATGGCTGCTGGCGACCGTCCCTGCTAGAGATTGACTACAGCGCGGTGCCACCAGCACTTCCCCACTTCACTCGGGGCGCGGTGCCCGCAGGTCCACGCAACCGGTGGCAAGGACGTCGCGAAACGACGTCGACCCTCGCTGCATGTCGCCGACGAACGTCGTGACGACCACGTCGAAGCGCCCCGCGTGCGGGAACGAAACCTCCCACGGCTGGTCCGCCGCGACATCGGCGCGGATGCCACCGGCGAGATCCGTCTCCGCAACCCACGCCGCACCGGCCACGGGCGGCAGCAGACGGAAGGCGGCCGCACCGCCGTGCCAGGGCGGCAGCACGAGGGCAGTGCCCGCGACGAGCTCGGCCCAGGCCATGTCGCGCCCCGCGCAGCCGTACGCGCGCAGCGACAGGACTGCATCGCCGTTGGCGAGGCCGCCAAGGACGAACGTCCCGTCGTCGCTGGTGCGCGACGCACAGACACCGATCGTGCCGAGATGCGGCGGCAACAGCCGCAGCGAACCGGCGTCGCCCATGTCCTGCCGCGGTTGCCGCGACCACACCGTCACGCCCACGATCGGTTGCCCGGTCGGATCGACGACGCGTGCCGACCAGGTCGTCGGCGCAAACTGGAGCGGCACGATGGCGCGCGTGTGCTTGCCCTTCAGCGTGGCAGCGTGCGGTGCCATTCCCGGCGCCTGTGCATGCCGCACGACGATGCCGACCTCGCCGCTCGTCGGCAGGTCGCCGATGCTCGCGCGCCCGTTGCCATCGACGGCGAACCCATCGCTGAGTGCCTGCAGGAAGAATGGGAACTGCGCCAGCTCGGTCGAGACGGCGCCGCGTGGTACGACGAACACGCGCGCCGTGTGGATGTCGGTGGCGGGTGCAGCGAGTTGCACCTCGAGCACGCCACCCGGCTGCACGATCGCCTGCAGGTCGGGCCCGGGGCTAGCCACGGTGACCACGCGCCACATGGCCGCACCACCGTCCGCGCGCACGACGAACGGCACGCCATCGCCGGACGGGGTATCGAGCTCGAACGCACCGTCGTCGTCGGTGCGCACTTCGCGAGGGTTGCCTTCGGCATCCTGCTCGCCGAGCCAGACGCGCGCACCGACGATCGGCTGCTGCGTCGGGTTCCGCACGCGGCCCCGCGCCACGATGCGCGAGCCCACGATCGGCCGCGTGACGGCCTCGCCGACCTCCACCTGCCGCACGAGCCGCACGCCCTCGAAATCGATCATGGCGATCGCGATGCCGGCGTTCCGGCTCGGGGCGTCGAAGCCAGCACCGACGCCGGCCAGCAGGAACGTCGGCAGCTCGGTGCCATCGCCGGCGCGCACGGCCTGCACGCGCGCTGCGGGCGGTGGCAGGTAGCGTTCGCGCGACTGCACCTCGACGCGCACGCGCAGGGCCGAGGACGACGGCGGCAGCGGCGGGTCTTGACCGCGGTTCGACGCCACCTCGACGCTCCGTTGCTGGGGTGCCTGCGGTGCTGGCGGTTCGTCCGTTTCTGCCGTGGACCAGAGGAGGGCAGCGGCGCCACCCAGGACGGCGGCGAACAACAGGAACGTGGCGGTGCTGCGTTGCATGCCGGTCCGGACGGGAAGGAGGATACCGTCGCTGTCGTCCCTGTGCCGCAGCGACTGCAACGCTGCTCCAATCTCGTGGCCCTGCCGATCGCCCTCGACTATCGCCCCGCCCTGCTGTCCGCCGCTGGTATCGGGCGCGCGACGCGCGAACTCGCGCGGGCCTTGGCGGCCAACGACGACGTCGAGCTGCACCTGTTCGCGCACAGTCTCGCCAGGGCACGATGCATAACCGAGCTCCCAGTGGCGGCCCGCTTGCACCGCCTGCCGATCCCCGGTCGCAGCCTGCCGTGGCTCGCGCGCGTGGGCCTGCCCGCCGATCGCCTCGCCGGCGGCGTGCGCGTGTTCCACTGGACGGACTACGTGCAGCCACCGGTCGCGAAAGCAGCGACCGTGCTGACCGTGCACGACCTCGCCTTCGTGCGCGACCCGACCTGGCATGGCGCCGATGCGGTGTCGCTGCGCGAAAGAACGCGTGCGGCGATCAGCAAGGCACGTGCGGTCATCGTGCCCTCCCAGGCGACGGCCAACGACCTGCGAACGTTCGCGCCCGGCGCCACCGTGCACATCGTGCCGTTCGGTGCGGACCACACGCCGGTGTCGACGCAGTCACTGCATCCACTCGGCGACCGACCCTACGCGCTCTGTCTCGGCACGATCGAACCGCGCAAGAACCACCGCCCGTTGCTCGAAGCGTGGCGCCGGCTGCGCGAGCCGCGGCCGCTGCTCGTCGTGGTCGGTCGCATCGGTTGGGAATGCGAGGAGGTGGTTCTGGCGCTGCGCGGTGCCGTGACCGACGGACTCGTCGATTGGCGCACCGACGTCGAGGATGCCGGCGTCTGGTCGCTGATCCAGCACGCCGAGCTGCTCGTGTATCCGTCGCTGTGGGAAGGCTTCGGCTTTCCGCCACTGGAGGCGATGCAACTCGGCGTGCCGGTCGTCGCCAACGACATCGTGCCACTGCGCGAACTCGGCGACGGTGCGCTCGCGTTCGCCGATGCGACGAACCCCGCCGCCCTCGCCGAGACGATCGAACGTGTGCTGCGCGACGAAGCGTTGCGCATCCGCCTGCGTGCGGCCGGCCGCGTCTGCGCTGCACGGTTCCGCTGGCGCGGCTGTGCCGCGGCCCACGTGGCGATCTACCGCGAGGTGGCCGCGTGGTGACCGTCGTCTTCGATGGTGCGTGTTTCGGCGACGGCCCCATCACGGGCGTCGGCCGCGCGTTCCTCAACGGACTCACTGCCTTCGCCGAGATCGAGCAACGATGCGTGCTGCTCGTGCCTGGCGGCGCGTCGGTGCCACCGGTCGCGGGTGTCGAGTTCGTCGAAGCACCGCGCGGCGCGTTGCGGCGCCAGCTCGTGGTGCCGCGCCTGCTGCGCCAACTCCGCGCCGACGTGCTGCACAGTGCGGTTGCCGCCGTGCCCCTGCGCGCGGGCTGTCCGACGATCGCGACAGTGCACGATCTGCCGTGGTTGCATCCCGAACTCGACGAACGAACGAGCGCATGGCGCGCCTTCGCGACGAAGCGTGCACTGCGTGCGGCCACCGCGATCGTGTCGCCGTCGGCGTTCACGGCGCGCGACGTCGGCCGCTTGCTCGGCGCGAGCGCCCCGCCTGTCCACGTGATTCCGCACGGCACCGGGGTCTCTGCAGAGGCCGGCAACCCGGCGCAACGCAGCGGCCCGCTGCTCGTGCTCGGCGACGACCGGCCGCGCAAGAATCGGGAGGCCGTGCGCAAGGCCCACGCTCTCGCCCGACAACAGTGCCCGGGCCTGCCGGAGCTGCGCTTCGTCGGTCCGCCCGACGACTACGTCAGCGAAGCGGACAAGCTGCAGCTGCTGCGCTCGTGCCGCGCCGTCGTGCAGTGTTCGCTGTTCGAAGGGTTCGGCATGCCCGTGATCGAGGCGCTCGCGAACAGAGCACCGGTGCTATGTGCGGACATTCCGCCGTTTCGAGAGATCGCCGACGACCACCCCGCAGCCTGTGCCCTGTTCGTCGATGCGCGTTCGGTCGAGGCCATCGCCGAGGGCATGGTGCGCATCCACCGCGACGACGACCTGCGCGCGTTCCTCGCTGTGGCCGGCTGGTCCCGCGCCTCGTCGTTCCGCAGCAGCAACACAGCCGCGCGGTGGCAGCGACTCCACGCCGGGCTCGCGCCATGACGATGCACGTCGTCGTCTCGGGCTGGTTGCTCGGTTCGCCGTCGGGCGCGAACCGGCGCCTGCTCGCCCTGCTGGCAAACGCGGGACCGCTGCTCGCCAACGACGAACGCATCACCGTGCTACACCGCCCGGACTCCGTGCCACCATCGTTGCCGGGCATCGGCTGGCACCCGCTCGCGATCCCGCGCGCGCCGACGTGGCGCCGCGTGCTCGCCGAACGACGCACGCTCGTGCCTTGTCTGCAGAACCTCGGTGCCTCGGTCTACGACCACGGGTTCCTGCCGCTGCCGCGCGTTCCCGTGCCGACCTGTCTCCTGCTGCACGACCTGCGCGCCGTCGACGGCCTCACGCGATGGCCACGCTGGTTCGCGCGCACTGTGCTGCGCCGTTCGTGCCGACGCGCCACGGCGATCGTGGTGCCGAGCGAGTGGACCGCGCAGCGTCTGCGCGAGCTGGTGCCGCATGCGCCCTCGCTGCTCGTGGTACCGAACGGGGTCGACATGCCGGGCGCGGCGAGCCCGCTCGCGCTGTCGCTGCCACCGAACGGCTACCTGCTGCACGTCGGCCACATCGAAGCTCGCAAGAACCTCGCCGTCGTCGTGCGCGCCCTGGCCGGCATGCCGCCCGCCGAACGGCCCGAGCTCTGGCTCGTCGGCCGCGATGCCGGTGCCCTGCCTCGACTCGTCGCCCTCGCCGCGCGCCTGCAGTGCGATGCCTCGGTGCGTCTGCTCGGCACCGTTCCCGATCAGGAGCTGAACGGCCTCTACGACCACGCGCGGGCCGTCGTCGTGCCGTCGACCCACGAAGGGTTCGGTCTCTGCGCGCTCGAGGGTCTGTCCCATGGACGACCAGTGCTGGCGAGCCGAGCCGGCGCCTTGCCCGAAGTGGTCGGCGATCACGGCTGCCTCCTGCCGTCCGACGATGTGGTCGCCTGGTCGCGCGCCATCGTCGCCACAGCGCACGACGAGACCGGCGTCAACTCCTTGCGCCGCGCGCACGCGGCCCGTTTCCGCTGGCAGGACGCGGCCGCGGCCGTGCTCGGCATATGGCGGCGATTGTCGGCAGATCAGGGCACCACGTAGTGGTTCAAGCGCTACTCGGGAAGACTTTCGCTGCAGGCAGCGGACGCACCCGCCCCGTGGTTGATCGCCACGGGGCGGCGGCGTTCCTGGCGGCATGACGTGGCGGTGTGTCGCGGGGGTGAAGACCTAGCCGTACGACGCCAGGTCCGTGCCGTAGAGCGCCATGTGCATGTTGAGCCCATGGATCTCGTCGGTAGGGCTGGCGAGGCCCAGCGCTTCCGGGTCCATGGCGCTCACACTCTCCCATTCGTTGGGCAGCATGACTTCGTCGCACGGCACGAGGAACGAGAACACCGTGCGGTCGAGCCTCTATCGTCCAACGCGGACTGGATGTCGGGTGCGAGATCGGCACCGATGCCGACGTCTGTACTGTTCACCGAGAACTCGAACGCGATCCAACCGAGCGGCGCCGCCGGCGAAGGCGACGTTCGCGGGAGCGGTCAGCACCTGGTCGTCGAGAGTCACGCCGATCGGCAGGGTGACTTCGTTCACGACGATCATGTCGATGCCCAGCGACATCGCGAGCACGGGTGACCGTGACGTCGTGACGGTGCCGAACACGTCCGCCGTCAACTGGCGACAAAGAACCGACGAAGCAGCCTGGCTGCGACTCGTCCTCCCCTGCCGGCGAAGCTAGCGGGTATTGGGCCCGCTCACAAGCGGGTGGCATCTGCGTCCATGGCCGGCCGCACGCCAGCCGGGACGGTGACCGGCACGATGCCGCTGGCCCACAGGCCCTCCGCATCGAACAGCACCGCCTGGCC
>JAYUCN010000544.1:0-10098 GCA_043740335.1 Planctomycetota bacterium | reverse complement strand
GGCTCGGTCGCGTCGGTCGCTTCCGCCTCAATCGAAAGTTCGGTACCTCGACGCCCGAGAATCAGCAGACGCTGACGGCCGCGGACTTCGTGCAGGCGATCAAGTACATCCTCGGCCTGCGACTCGGCGAAGGCGAGATCGACGACATCGACCACCTCGGCAACCGCCGCGTGCGCACGATCCAGGAACTCGCCGGTGACGAGTTCCGCAAGGGGTTCCTCAAGCTGCGTCGCACGGCGCAGGAGCGCATGAACCTGGAGAACGTCGATACCGTCACGCCGCGCAACCTGATCAATTCCAAGACCTTCTCGTCGGCGATCGAGTACTTCTTCGCGCGCGGCGAGCTGAGTCAGGTTGTCGACCAGACGAACCCGTTGTCGCAGCTCACGCACGAGCGGCGCTTGTCGGCACTCGGCCCGGGCGGTCTGAATCGCAAGCGCGCCGGCTTCGAGGTCCGCGACGTCCACATCTCGCACTACGGCCGTCTGTGCCCCATCGAGACGCCGGAAGGCACGAACATCGGCCTCATCTCGAGCCTCGCGATCTACAGCTCGCTCGACGACTACGGCTTCCTGACGACGCCCTACGTCGTGGTCAAGAACGGCAAGCTCACCGACGAGGTCGTGCGCCTGCGTGCCGACGAGGAGAACAACGCCATCCTCGCGCCGGCGGACACCGAGGTCGACAAGAGCGGTCGCTTCATCGGCGACGAACAGGGTCGCATCATCGCGCGAGTCAAGGGGGATCCGGCCCTCGTCGACGGCAAGGAAGTCCAGTACATGGACGTCAGCACCAAGCAGGTGGTGGGCGTCTCCGCGTCGCTGATTCCGTTCCTCGAGCACGACGACGCGAACCGCGCGCTGATGGGATCCAACATGCAGCGGCAGGCCGTGCCGCTGCTGACCACGGATGCGCCGGTGGTCATGACCGGCATGGAAGAAGTGGTCGCCCGCAACTCGAGCATGGTGGTCAAGGCCCGCAAGGCCGGTACCGTCGCCGCCGTCGATGCGATGCGCATCGAAATCGGTGACGACGTCTACAAGCTGCGCAAGTTCGAAGCGCTCAACGAGCGCACGTGCCAGAACCAGACCCCGATCGTGAAGCCCGGGCAGAAGGTGAAGGCTGGCGAGGTCATCGCCGACGGCGCCGCCACGAAGCAGGGCGTGTTGGCACTCGGCAAGAACCTCACGGTCGCGTTCATGCCGTGGGACGGCTACAACTACGAAGACGCGATCCTGCTCAGCCAGAACCTCGTCAAGGAAGACGTCTACACGTCGATCCACATCGACGAGTTCGAGATCGAGATCCGTGAGACCAAGCTCGGCCGCGAGGAGTTCTCGCGCGACATCCCGAACGTCTCCGAGAAGGCGTTGCGGCATCTCGACGAGAGCGGCATCGTGCGCGTTGGCACGCGGGTGAAGCCCGGCGACATTCTCGTCGGCAAGGTGGCACCCAAGAGCAAGAGCGAGCTCACACCCGAAGAGAAGCTGCTGCACGCCATCTTCGGCCGCGCCGGCGAAGACGTGAAGAACGCGTCGCTCGAGGTGCCGACCGGCGTCGAAGGCATCGTCATCGGGGCCGAGAAGTACAGCCGCAAGGTCAACCTGACCGAGAACGAGCGCACTCGCAACCTCGAAGAGATCAAGAACGCGGAGATCGAGTTCTTGAAGCAGTTCCGCGGCAACACGAAGCGGCTGCTCGAGAGCGCGAAGACGATCATCGGCCACGCCGTCGCCTCCGCCGAGAACAAGAAGCTCAATGTCGGCGAGGATATGCTGATCCTCGACCTGCGCACGATCCGCGATCGTGTGCGTCAGGTTGCCGAGGAACTGTCCGATCAGAAGCAGCGGCAGGCCCTCATGGCGGTCCTGCAGGAGTTCGGCGAGCGCGTCGAAGAGTCCGAGGCCGACAAGAACAAGCTCGTCAACCGCCTGTCGCGCGGCGACGAACTGCCGCAGGGTGTGCTGGAGATGGTGAAGGTCTACGTCTCCACCAAGCGCCGCATCTCGGTTGGCGACAAGATGGCCGGCCGCCACGGCAACAAGGGCGTCATCTCCAAGATCCTGCCGGTCGAGGACATGCCGTTCCTGGCTGATGGCACCGCGGTCGACATCGTGCTGAACCCGCTCGGCGTGCCGAGCCGCATGAACGTTGGTCAGATCCTCGAGACGCATCTCGGTTGGGCAGCAAGGAAACTCGGCTTCCAGGTCGTCTCCCCGGTCTTCGACGGTGCGTCCGAGACGGACATCGAGGCAGCGCTGCACAAGGCCGGCTTCGCGAAGGACGGCAAGTCCGTGCTCTACGATGGTCGCACGGGCGAGCAGTTCACGCAGCGAGTCACGGTCGGCACGCTCTACATGCTCAAGTTGCATCACCTCGTCGACGACAAGGTGCACGCGCGCGCCACCGGTCCCTACTCGCTCATCACGCAACAGCCCCTCGGCGGCAAGGCCCGCTTCGGTGGCCAGCGCTTCGGTGAGATGGAAGTGTGGGCGCTCGAGGCATACGGCGCCGCCAACATCCTCCAGGAGCTGTTGACGGTGAAGTCCGACGACGTCGATGGTCGCACCAAGATCTACGAGGCGATGGTCAAGAACGAGAACATCCTCGAACCTGGCACCCCGGTTTCGTTCGGTGTGCTCTGCAACGAGATCAAGGGCCTTGGCCTGAACATCGAGTTGCACAAGCGTGGCGCGGCGGAGGCCGTGCTCCCCGGCTGATACCCCGAGTCACGCTCACGCGGTGCGGGCTTCCGGTGATGGAGGCGCGTGCGGCGCGGGCCAGAGAACCCCAAGCACAGGCGGCGCAACGATGGTCGAACCCATCTACGACAAGATCAACGACTACGCTTCGGTGACGATCCGGTTGGCCTCGCCCGAGGACATCCGGACTTGGTCGTTCGGCGAGGTCAAGAAGCCGGAGACCATCAACTACCGCACGTACCGGCCGGAGCGAGACGGCCTGTTCTGCGAGCGCATCTTCGGTCCCGAGAAGGACTGGGAGTGCTCGTGCGGCAAGTACAAGGGCATCAAGCACAAGAACATCACGTGCGACAAGTGCGGCGTGATGATCACCCACAGCCGCGTGCGCCGAAAGCGCATGGGCCACATCAACCTCGCGGCGCCCGTTGCGCACATCTGGTTCTTCAAGGCGATGCCGTCGCGCCTCGGCACGCTGCTCGGTCTCAAGACCGCGAGCCTCGAGAAGGTCATCTACTTCCAGGACTACGTCGTCATCGACGCGGGGGACACCCCGCTCAAGGCCCAGCAGCTGCTGTCCGAGGACGAGTATCGGCAGGCGCGCCAGAAGTACGGCATGGCGTTCCAGGCCGGCATGGGCGCCGAAGCGGTGCGCGACCTGTTGCGTGCCCTCGAACTGCCGACGCTCAGCGAGACCCTGCGCGAAGACCTCAAGCGCACCGAGAGCAAGCAGAAGATCAAGGACATCATCAAGCGCCTCAAGACGGTCGAGATGCTGCGCGACTCGGGCAACAAGGCCGAGTGGATGATCCTCGATGCGATTCCGGTCATTCCGCCGGACCTGCGGCCGCTGGTCCCACTCGATAGCGGCAACTTCGCGACGTCGGACCTCAACGATCTCTACCGGCGGCTCATCAACCGCAACAACCGCCTCAAGAAGCTGCTCGATCTCAACGCCCCCGAGGTCATCATCCGCAACGAGAAGCGCATGCTGCAGCAGTCGGTCGACGCGTTGTTCGACAACAACCGTTGCCGCCGCCCGGTGCTCGGTTCGAGCAACCGCCCGCTCAAGTCGCTGACCGACATGATCAAGGGCAAGCAGGGTCGCTTCCGCGAGAACCTGCTCGGCAAGCGCGTCGACTACTCGGCGCGTTCGGTCATCGTCGTCGGTCCGGATCTCAAGCTGCACCAGTGCGGCTTGCCGAAGATCATCGCGCTCGAGCTGTTCCAGCCGTTCATCATCCGGCGCCTCAAGGAACTCGGCCACGCCGACACCATCAAGTCGGCGAAGAAGATGCTCGAGCGCAAGGACGAGGAGGTCTGGGACATCCTCGAGGAGGTGATCCAGAATCACCCCGTGCTGCTGAACCGCGCGCCGACGCTGCACCGCGTCGGCATCCAGGCCTTCGAGCCGGTGCTCGTCGAGGGCAACGCGATCCGCATCCACCCGCTGGTCTGCTCGGGCTACAACGCCGACTTCGACGGTGACCAGATGGCGGTGCACCTGCCGCTTTCGTTCGAGGCGCAGATCGAGGCCTCGACCCTGATGTTGTCGACGAACAACATCTTCTCGCCGGCGCACGGTGGTCCGATCATCGCGCCGAACCAGGACATCGTACTCGGTTGCTACTTCCTGAGCCTGGCGCGACCCGGCGAGCTCGGTGAGGGCAAGACCTTCTCCAGCCGCGACGAAGTGTGGATGTCCTCTTCGATGGGCAAGCTCCACATCCACGCGCGCATCAAGGTGCAGTTCCCGGCCGGCGTGGAAATCCGCAACCAGGGCAACACGGTGAGCACGGACGGCAAGACGCTGGTCGAGACCACGCCGGGGCGCATCATGTTCAACGAGATCCTCGAACCGGGGATGCCGTTCTACAACCACGACCTCGACAAGAAGGGACTCGCGAACATCATCGCCGACTGCCACCTGCTGCTCGGGCGCGACGCGACCCTGCGGCTGCTCGACAACTTGAAGGAGACGGGCTTCAAGGCGGCGACGCGCGCGGGCCTTTCCTTCGGCAAGGACGACATGGTCGTGCCGCCGACGAAGGACAAGATCATCGCCCAGACGCAGAAGGACGTGGAGAAGATCCACACCGCTCACCAGCGAGGCATCATCACCGAGGGCGAGCGCTACCTGAAGGTCATCGACGCGTGGACGCACGCGCGCGAACGCATCGGCGAGGACATGCTGAGCGAGCTGCGCAACGACACGCGCGACGGTCGGCTCTACGTCAATCCGATCTTCTGCATGATCATGTCGAAGGCGCGCGGCTCGGTCGAACAGATCCGTCAACTCGCGGGCATGCGCGGTCTGATGGCCAAGCCATCGGGCAAGATCATCGAGCAGCCCATCAAGGCCAACTTCCGCGAAGGCCTGCGCGTGCTCGAGTACTTCTCGTCGACGCACGGTGCGCGCAAGGGACTGGCTGACACCGCACTCAAGACGGCCGATTCGGGTTACCTGACGCGCAAGCTCGCGGACGTCGCGCAGAACGTCGTCATCTCGATGGACGAATGCGGCACCGAGAACGGCGTCGAGAAGGGCACCGTCTACCAGGGCGACAAGGTTGCGGTGACCTTCGTCGATGCGGTGCGCGGTCGCGTGTCGCGGCATGCCATCGTCGATCCGATGACCGAGGAGGTCATCGTCGACAAGAACGAGCTCATCACGGTCGACCTCGCCAAGCGCATCGAGAAGGTCGCCAGCAGCGAGAAGGTTGTGGTGCGTTCGCCCCTCACCTGCGAAGCCACGGTCGGCATCTGTGCGAACTGCTATGGCATGGACCTGTCGCGCAACGAAGTGGCCGAACCGGGACTGGCCGTCGGCATCATCGGCGCGCAATCGATCGGCGAGCCGGGCACCCAACTCACGATGCGCACGTTCCACATCGGTGGCACGGCTTCCAAGAAGGTCGAGGACTCCGAGATCAAGAACAAGCGCCCTGGCCGCGTGCAGTTCGCGAACCTGGCTACGGTCGAGATCTCGGTCGAAGAGCACAAGGGCGGCAAGGGCACGGTGCACACCATCGCACTGAAGCGAAAGGGCGAAGTCCTCGTGGTCGACGCGAAGGAGCGCGAACTCGAGCGCCACGCGGTACCGCTCGGTGCGATCGTGCACGTGCTCGACGGCCAGGACATCAAGGAGCTCACGGTGTTGTGCTCGTGGGACCCGCACCACAATCCGATCCTGGCCGAGGTCACCGGTATCGTGCGCTACGAGGACATCCTCGAAGGCAAGACCTTCCGCGTCGAACGCGATGCCGACACGAAGATCCAGCGCAAGGTCCTGATCGAACACAAGGGTGACCTGCACCCGCAGATCATGATCGAGGACGAGCACGGCAATCGCCTCGCGATCAACCCAGTTCCCGAGAAGGCCTACATCGAGGTCGAGAACGGCCAGCGGGTCGTGGCCGGCATGTTGCTCGCGAAGACTCCGCGCGAGATCCAGGGCACCCAGGACATCACCGGTGGTCTGCCGCGGGTCACCGAATTGTTCGAGGCGCGTCGTCCGAAGGACCCGTCGGTCCTTTCGGAGATCGACGGCATCGTCGAGCTGGGGGACAAGCGGCGCGGCAAGCGCACGATCATCGTCAAGGGTGAAGGCGGTCTCGAACGCGAGCACCTGGTGCCACAGGGCAAGAACCTGCGCGTGCACCGCGGTGACCACGTGAAGGCCGGCGAGGCCCTCGTCGATGGCCCCCTGGTTCCGCACGACATCCTCATGATCCAGGGCGAGAAGTCGGTGCAGAACTATCTGCTGCGCGAAGTGCAGACCGTCTATCGGGCGCAGGGCGTCAGCATCGACGACAAGCACATCGAGATCATCGTCGCGCAGATGATGCGCAAGGTGCAGGTCGAAGACCCGGGTGACAGCGACTTCCTGCCCGGCGCCGTCGCCGACAAGTTCCGCTTCCGCGAGTCGAACCAGGTGCTGCGCAGCCAACGCAAGAAGCCAGCGACGGCATCCCCGCTGCTGCTCGGCATCACCAAGGCCTCGCTGCAATCGGACTCCTTCATCTCGGCGGCGTCGTTCCAGGAGACGACCAAAGTGCTCACCGAAGCTGCCCTGGCGGGCAAGCGCGACGAGCTGGTCGGTCTCAAGGAAAACGTGATCCTCGGCCACCTGGTGCCGACCGGCACCGGTTTCCGCAACTACCAGAAGACCCGCGTGCGCAAGAACGTCGACCTCCAGGCGGCAGCCGAGGAGATCGGACGCCTCAGCCGGCAGGGCTTCGTGGATCAGGGTGGGCCCGTCATTCGTCTCGAGGGCATCGACAACCCTCCGACCCCTTCGGGCCAGGCGGCAGAGAAGGCCTGACGCATCCATCGAATCTATCTGCGGACCGTGTCGCCAACACGCCGGGTGGGATCAGCATCGCGGTTGCATTCGGCGAACGTTTCTCTATCTTCCCACCCCCTGAATTCCCGGACCGCGTAGCCACTTCCGTATGCCCACGATCAACCAGCTCATCCGCAAGGGCCGCAAGAAGATCAAGTACAAGAGCAAGTCGCCGATCCTCGATGGGTGCCCGCAGAAACGCGGTGTGTGTCTGCAGGTCAAGACGATGACGCCGAAGAAGCCCAACTCGGCGCTGCGCAAGATTGCGCGTGTCCGGCTGAGCAACGGCAAAGAGACCACGGTCTACATTCCTGGCGAGGGGCACAACCTCCAGGAGCACTCGATCGTGCTCATCCGCGGCGGCCGCGTGCGCGACCTGCCCGGTGTGCGCTACCACATCCTGCGTGGTTGCCTCGACGCCTCGGGCGTCGAGAACCGTCGGCGCAGCCGCAGCAAGTACGGCGCGAAGCGCCCAAAGAAGTGATCCGCAGAGTGCCCCCGATTTGCAAACCGCCTGGCCACAAGTTCCCTGCCCGCCCGTTCCGCTGACTCAAGTTTCCGATGCCTCGCTCCTACAAGTCCACTGAAGTCTTCCTGAAGGGCGATCCCCGCTACAACAACAAGCTCGCCAGCAAGATCATCAACAAGATCATGCTGCAGGGGAAGAAGACCACTGCCCAGGCGATCTTCTACGAGGCCATCGACTTCGTCGTCAAGAAGGTGGAGGGCGCGGAGCCCGTCGACGTCTTCTCAAAGGCCATCGAGAACATCAAGCCGCGCGTGGAAGTGCGCAGCAAGCGTGTCGGCGGTGCGACGTACCAGGTGCCGCGCGAAGTCAACAAGCGCCGTCAGCAGAGCCTCGCGATCCGCTGGCTCGTCGATGCAGCCCGCAGCAAGCGCGGCAAGCCCATGGCCAAGTCGCTGGCGGAAGAGTTCTTCGACGCGTTCAACAACCAGGGCGCGGCGGTGACGAAGAAGGAGAACGTGCACAAGATGGCCGAGGCGAACAGCGCCTACAGCCACTTCGCTTGGTAGTGGGTCTTCGCTCGGTCTGGCGACGGGGATTGGGGGCGGCGCCTGGGTCTCGTGGCTGAGCGCGCCCGGGGCCGCAGGGGCGGAATAGCTCGTCCCGCAGCGCGTCGAAGCGGGCCGGAAGTACCGTTCCCGGCTTGATGATCTGTCGCTAGACTCCCCGAGCGTCGATGAAGTTGCCCATACCACTGTTGCTCTACATGGTCTCGCTCGGGCTCTTCGGCCTGGCAGGTTGGACCTTCTACGAGATGCTGCCGCTGTGGCGAGACCCGGAGCGTCAGGCTGCCACCACACGCGGGGTGAACGACGCGCGCGATCGCCTCGGACGCGGCAAGGGACAGGGGCCCGTTTCGGTGGACTGGCAGTACACGAAGAAGGACGCGGACTGGTGGGCGGGCCTCAAGCACGTGAACCTCATCGGCAAGCTGCCACCGCCGCCGGAGAAGCCCACTGGTCCGGACGAAACCCCGAAACCGGTCGTCGTCGACGTCCGCCCGCTCGATCAGATCATCGAGCTCGTCTCGCTCTTCTATGACGGCAAGACCCAGGGCAAGGGCGGCGAGACGCACGTCATCGTGCGCTACAAGCCCGAAGCCGATGTGCAGCCACCCGAGTGGTATGTGCGGGAGAACACGGCGCCGGCGCCCAGCAGCGTGTTGCCCGTCATCCCGCGCGATGTGTCGCCCACGCGACCAGGTGGCAACCGTCCGCCTGCCTCGAACCCCGGCAACCCCGCGCCGCCACCCCAGCCCGTTCGGCCCAACGTGGGCGCGCGCACGACTTCACCAATGCCGACCTCGCTGGCCGGGCACGAGGTCCTGCAGAAGATCTGGGCGCAGAGCGACGGCGATCCGCGGCACGGCGCGAACCTCTGGCCGAAGTTCAGCGAGATCAAGCTCGTGCGTGTGTCGGCCGATGCGACGTCCGCTTTCTTCGTGCGCGTGCTGCCGCCGCCGAAGGAAGGCGACCCCGCACCCGAGCCCAAGGAAGAGGAACTCATCAAGACCAGTTGGAACCTGAGCCAGGACGTGCTGCAGGAGATGCGGCGGCTGCAGGGACGTCCCGTGGCGGGCGGGAACAGCGGTGCCTCTGGAGCGGCAACGCAGTCCAGTGGCTGGATCGACGTGGACGAGACCAAGATGGTCGGATCGGTTCGGCAAATCAGCAAGAAGGACGAAGAACGCTTCCGCACGAATTCGGACGAACTCTTCGAGCAGCTCAACCTCGACACCTACGTCAGCAAGAGCAGCAACCTGCGCGGTCTCGTCGTGCGCAACGTCGATGCGCAACTCGCTTCGAAGTTCGGCGTCGCCGCGGGCGAGGTCCTGATCGAGATCAACGGGCGGCCAGTACAATCGAAGGCTCAGGCAGTGCAACTCGGCAAGGCGGATTACAAGCGCGGCGTTCGTACGTTCGCTACGAAGTGGCTCGCGAATGGCGCGATCGTCGAACGGACCTACCAGGCGCCCGATCGCTGATCCGTGGTCCTAGGAACCGAACAGGGTGAGAGCACCGTCGCGCCGGAAGCACACATGGGTGACACTCGACGCCGAGTCATGGCCGTGGTGCACTGGTGACGCCATGCACGATGCGATGGTAGGCCTGCTGACAGTCGATTGCGGCAACAGCACCCTCGACTGCTTTCGTCATGACGATGGCGCGCGCTTGTGGCTCGACGCGGCCGCGCCCGACATGGCGCGCCTGGCGGCGTTCCTGCGCGAGGGTCGCTTGCACCGCTGTGTCGCCGTGACTGTCCTGCCGGCTGGGCTGCGGGCGCTGGCCGAGTTGCTGGCGACGACCCGCGTGCCGATGCAGATCGCCGGCGAGGACCTGCCTTGTCCGTTGCCCCTCGCCTACGACACGAAGCAGACGCTCGGCCCCGATCGCTGGCTGTCAGCGCTGGCGGCACACCGCAGGCATGGCCGCGCCGTGGTGGTGGACTGTGGTTCGGCGACAACAGTCAATCTCGTCGAGGTCGACGGCACGTTCTGCGGCGGGGCGATCGCGCCTGGCTTGCGCGCC
>JAYUCN010000543.1:0-4175 GCA_043740335.1 Planctomycetota bacterium | reverse complement strand
GCGCTCCTGAAGCCCTATGGCCACCTGCCATTGCAGGTGGGCCCGCACCTGCCGTCGCGGCAGCCGAATCTGAAGCACACGCTGTCGCCGGCCAGCCTGCTCGCGCGCCTGGGCCCTGCCGGCAAGCGGCGCAGCAGCTCGTAGCGAGGCGCTGGAGCGTCGGCGCGGGTGACGCGAGCCGGCGGCCCGTTGCGGCTTTGGCCCTTGCGGCTTTGGGCTCGTCGAGGGGACCATGGCGAGGTGCCGCCGCCGCTCGAACTCTACCTGGCTTCGACATCGCCGCGACGGCGGCAGCTGCTCGATCGCGCGGGCGTCCGCTACGCGCTCTGCGAGCCGGGCCCGGAATACGAAGCCGGTGGGGCCTCTGAGCATCGCAGTGAGGCCGGCGATCCGCTCGCGCTGGCGCAGGAGCGGGCCCGTCGCAAGGCGGTGGGCGCGCGATCGCCCGATGCGCATGTTCCCGTGCTCGGCGTCGACACTGTGGTCGACCTCGATGGCATCGAGCTGGGCAAGCCGCGCGACCGAAGCGAGGCGGAGCGTCTGCTGCGTTGCCTGGCCGGCCGGCGCCATTGTGTGCACACGGCGCACTGCCTGGTGGTTCCCGCGAGCCGCCGCGTGGCGGTGGCGTGCGCCACGTCGGTGGTGGAGTGTGGTACGCCGTCGCCGACGGTGTTGCAGCTCTATCTCGACAGCGAGCAGTGGCGGGGCAAGGCCGGCGCCTACGGCATCCAGGACGAGGCCCAGCAATTCTTCTCGCTCGTGGCGGGCAGCTTCGACACCGTGGTCGGTCTGCACGTGGCAGCGGTCGTGGAACTGCTGGCTGCTGTGCGAGGACCGCGGTGACGTGGTGGCCGCGCAGCTTCGCCGGGCGGCTCTGCCTGGCGTTCGTCGCCAGCACCTGTGGCGTGAGTCTGCTGCAGGTCTGCGCCGCGCGCGCTGACGCGGCGCGTGCCCAGATCGCTGCGGCGACACCAACGGCGCCGAAGCGCCCAGGGCTCGGCTTCCGGTTGCTGCCGTCGTCGGGGACCATCCTGCTAGCCACACGCCTCGACGCCATCGCGCCCGACGTCGCGCCCGTCGTGCAGATCTTCGCCGATGGCAACCTGGCCTTGCGTCGCCCGGCGCGACTGCCGCAGGCGCCCGTGCGGACCTCGCCACCGAACCGTGACGGGCAAGGTGCGGCGATCCTGTTGCCGGCCGGTTCGCTGGGCCAGCTCACGTCGAGTGCACGAGGGTCGCTGGTCGAGATGCTGGGCCAGCTCATCGCCGAACGACCAGTGCCGGCGAGGCGTCTCGTCGCGGTCGATTTCGCGCTGTCGGCGCGCGAACTCTCCGCCTTGCTGCCCTGGATTCCATAGGCTTGGACGAGCCGAACCTGCGGTCAGGAGACCTCGGCCCGACGCAGGTGTTGACGGCGTCGTCTCTGTGCCTACACTGCTCGCCCTTCACTGCGCGCCAACGGGCGCAGCCGATGCGCCATGAAAGCCGACATTCATCCGAAGTACATCGAGTGCAGCGTCTCTTGTGCCTGTGGCAACAAGTTCCTCACGCGTTCCATCAAGTCCGAGATCCGCACCGACATCTGCTCGGCGTGCCACCCGTACTACACGGGCGCCCAGAAGTTCGTCGACTCGGCGGGTCGCGTCGACAAGTTCCTGAAGCGCTACGGCAAGACCAAGGAATTGGCAGCCAAGGAAGCGGCGCTCAAGGAAGGCGCGCCAAAAGAAGGGGCGAAGGCCTAGGGGGTCGGCAGGGACATGGCGCTGCAACGCCATGGATCGGGTCGGCACGGCGCTGACGGTGGTGCCGCCGTCACCAGGGCCAGGCGCGCATGAGTCTGCTGCGTCCGCGCATCCAGCAGAAGCTGGACGGGATGGTTGCCCGCGTCGACGAACTGCTGGCTCAGTCGGCGGATCCCAAGCTCATGGAGCGCCCCGAGCGACTCGCGGCCCTGCAGCGCGAACTCGGCAGGACCACACCGGTCGTGCGGCGCTACCAGGCGTTCACGCGCCTGCAGCAGCAGATCGAAGAGCACCGCGGTCTCGTCGCCGGCCCTGACCGCGAACTCGCCGAACTCGCCGCGGCCGAGTTGCCCGAACTCGAGCGCCACCTCGTCACCGACGCCGAAGGCCTCATCGACGCGCTGCTGCTCGACCAGGGCGACGACCGCCGCGATTGCATCGTCGAGATCCGCGCCGGCACCGGCGGGGAAGAGGCCGCGTTGTTCGCCAAGGACCTCTGCACGCTCTACCAGCGCTACGCCGTGCGGCAGGGGTGGACGTTCGAGCCCATGCACAGCACGCCCGCCGAACAGGGTGGCTTCAAGGATGTCGTCTTCGCCTTGCGCGGCACCAGTGTCTTCCACGTCATGCAGTTCGAGTCCGGCGGTCACCGTGTGCAGCGCGTGCCGGCAACCGAAGCCAAGGGCCGTGTGCACACGTCGGCCGCGACCGTCGCCGTGTTGCCGGAGGTCGAGGAGGTGGAGGTCTCTATCGATCCACAGGACCTCAAGATCGACACGTTCCGTTCGAGCGGGGCTGGCGGTCAGCACGTGAACAAGACCGAGTCGGCCGTTCGCATCACGCACGTGCCCACGGGCACCGTCGTCGCTTGTCAGGAGGAGCGCAGCCAGCTCAAGAACCGGCAGCGGGCCATGGCGCTGCTGCGGGCGCGCATCTACGAGGCGCAGAAGCGCGCCGTCGACGCGGCGCGCGCGGCGGAACGCAAGGAGCAGGTCGGCAGCGGGGATCGCAGCGACCGGATCCGCACCTACAACTTCCCGCAGGACCGGCTCACCGACCACCGGCTCAACCGCAACTTCTCGCTGACGCAGGTCCTGGAGGGCAAGCTCGATCCTGTCATCGAGGCATTGCTCGCCGACCTGCGCGAGCGGCGCATCGAAGAACTCTGACCGCAGGATGAACTGTTCCCCCGGTTCCTGCGTGATGGTCCTGCGTGATGCAGTCCATGGCCCTGGCACGGATTCCCGCGTGACTGGCGGGCGGCCTCAGGTCACGATCCCGGCCCTCGACTCCACCCCTCGAGTCACTTCCCCTCTCAACTCCCCACGACTGGAGCACGACCGATGACCGACCCCGGCAACCCTGGCGCCCTCGCCTCCCTCGAACCCCTCGAGCCGCTCGATGGCGGCGTCGCGGAGGGTGGCCCAGGTGCTTTGACGACCGAGGCAGCGACCCTGCAAGCCGCGCGCTCGGGTCTGCCGGCGCCCGCGTCCAACCCCTACTGTCGCGACAAGGCGTTCTACAAGTTCCTGTTCGCGGGCGTGATCATGGGGCTCGGTTGCCTGATGCCGTTCAGCGCCAACGTGGCCATCGCCGGCTACCAGACGATGAGCGGTGCTTGCTACGCGCTGATCGCGATCGGCATGATCTGGACCTGGTGGGCAGCCATCCACAACAACCGCTCGACGGGAGCGAGCTTGAAGTGGTTGCTGTTCTGTTTCGCGCCGCTGCTGGCGGTCGGCATGAACCTCATGACGTTCGATCCCGACGCGGCGCACAAGCTCGCCTCGGCGCGCGGCTGGATCGCGGCGGATGCGCTCCCCTCGGTCGGCTTGAAGGCGATGTTCGCGGACATGGGCTCGGCGCTCGCCAAGAGCGAAGAGGCCGCGACGCGCGTCGAGAACTTCTGGCGGCTCTTCGGTACGGGTCAGATCTTCGTGTTCCTCGGCGCGTTGCTGGCCGAGTTGGGTTTCTTCGGCGGCGTGCTCGGTGGCGCCAAGAAGAACAAACAGGATCGTCAGCAGAAGCAGATGGTGGCGTCCGAGCGCAAGCGACGGTGAGGGCAGGGCACTCCGCATGAGCGGGCCGAGCCCGGGCAGCGAACCGGCCCACACCGTGCTCAGTGTGCTGCACGGTGCGGAAGCCTGGTTTTCCCGACGCGGCATCGAAGCGCCCAGACGTTCCGCCGAGCTGTTGCTCGGTCGTGTGCTCGGGCTGTCCCGTCTGCAGATCTACCTTGCGCACGACCGACCGCTCGACCTCACTGAGCGGGCCGCGATGCGCGCGCTCACGGCGCGACGCGGCGACGGGGAGCCCGTGGCCTACCTGCTCGGCAGTTGGGGCTTTCGTGGACTCGAGGTCGAGGTGGCACCGGCCGTGCTGATTCCACGCCCCGAGACCGAGCAGCTCGTCGATGCGGCCCTCGCTCGCATG
>JAYUCN010000542.1:0-1669 GCA_043740335.1 Planctomycetota bacterium | reverse complement strand
CACCCGTTGCGCCACCACTCTGGATGGGATGGGTTCGGAAGTCGAAGGCCACCAGGCTGCCGTCGGCGTGTGCCAAGGGTGCAGTAGGAAGCACGCTGGCTGCTTCGACCGGAACCAGCTCGTCGGCCAACCGCGAACCAGCGTCGGCTTGCCAAGGCGACTCGGTCTTGGCCAGTCGCGCCGCCGCGATCTGGCGACCCGATTCGAACTCCGCCAGAGCCGCCGCCGAAGCATGCCGCGCATCGGCACGCATGGCTTCGAGGATGCGTTCGAGTTCCTGCGGCGCAGGTTGATAGAAACCGACAACGACGCCGAGCTCGAGATCTGTGTTGGCATCCGGCCAATGTCCGGCGGCCAGGTTGTCGAGCAATTCAGCCACCCTGCCCACGCTGCGGAAGAAGGCGTTGCCGGGCCAGCACGAGAGCACCGCTTCCGTAGCGGGCGATGGCATGCCCGCGGCGTCGCACATTTTTCGGATTGTGACGAACCAGGCTTCGACACTCGGTCGCACCAGATGTTCCCAGGTGGCGAAGTCATCGGCTTCGCGCAGCAGGGCTGCGCAATCGCGAAGATGGGACTCCGTCCTTCGCACGGACTCCGGCGTCGCCCGCTCGACGACGCTGCCGAAGGCGAGGTGATGCAGCGCCTCGACGAGTACGCGCAGGTACTCGTGCGGTTCCTCGTGATGTTGAACCTGCGCCCGCGCGGCGGTGAGCAGCGCATTCCCGACGGAGTCGTCGGCCAGGGTTCCGGCTGCGGTGATCGCGAACAACCCAGCGTCGCCGGTGTCGGTGGCAGCAAGGTCCACGAGAACACCGCTGACCGCGGGCATCGGTTCCTGCGGTTGCCGCGGATGGTCGTACAGCGCTCGAGCTAGCAACTGGCACGCGTCGTGCCGCACACCGGCATCACCCGAACGCAGCAAGGACGCGAACCAATGATCGAGCCGCGGATGGGACGCCAGACCGTCGCGGCTACAAAGGCGCGCGGCCTGCCGGCGCGCCCCTGAAGCGTCGTTCGCGCGTAACTTGGCAACGACCTCCGACAGGCCGGGCTCCGTGGATTCGCCGTCGACCAGCACTGGCTGATCGGTCAAGGTGGCGACGATGCGGGCAGCTTCGTCGAGGTCGCCGCGCTCGATCGCTTCGCGGTAGTCTCCTTGGCGTTGCCGCTGTCTAGCGGAAGCAGCAAGAGTGACGCCGGCCAGCGAGATCCCGAGGGCCATCGTTCCAGCCAGCACGGTTCCCCAAAGCGCGGTGCGCGGCTGCCTCGCCACGAGCCGTGCAAGCCAGGTCCAAGGCGCCAGCGGGCGCACCGAGGGTCGTTTGCCGCCGAGCCAACGCTCGAGGTCGGTGGCCAGGCCCTCGGCATCGCGATAGCGGTGTTCAGGCGTCAGCGCGGTGCATTCGGCGACGATGGCTGCCAGATCCTTGTCGATCGTCGGGTCGATGCTGTCGAGCCGTTCGAGCCCCTGCGTCGGTCGCACGGTGCGCCGGTCGCTGGGGCGGCCGAGCAGAGCGTCGTGCAGGGTCACGCCGAGGGCGAAGAGGTCCGTGCGGCCATCGATGTGCTGCCCGAGCAGCTGTTCGGGCGCCGCATAGGCGGGTGCCAACATCAGAGTCGAGTTGGCGCCGGGCGCCCCTGGTTCGTTCACCAGGCCGAGATCGAC
>JAYUCN010000541.1:0-4179 GCA_043740335.1 Planctomycetota bacterium | reverse complement strand
TGCTGCGCGCGCAGCTTGCCGGTCACCATGTCGCGGATCGTGTCGGTCGCTTCGAGCTTGTAGAGGAAGCCCGTGACGTGATCGGCGACTTCGGCCTTGAGCAGCTGGAACTTCTCGAAGCCTTCCTTCTTGTACTCGTTCTTCGGATCGATCTGGGCGTAGCCACGCAGCCCGATGCCCGTCTTCAGCACCTCCATCGCGTAGAGGTGGTCCTTCCACTTGTTGTCGATGGTGTCGATGACGAGGAAGCGCTGCATCGCGTCCCACGGCTCGGCGTAGTGCAGAGCCCGTGCGTCGTGCAGCTTCTCGACGCGCTCCATGATCCAGGCGAACAGGCCCTCGCGCGCGACCTCCGCAAGGCCCGTCAGATCCAGCGCATCGCCGCAGCGATGGCGCAACCACTTCTCGATCTCGACGTGGTCGACGGGCTTGTCCTTGTCGCCCGAGTAGCGCTCGACGATCGGGTCGAGCACTTCCTCGAACATGCCGAGCACCTTCTCGCGCAGGCCCTTGTACTCCAAGGCCTCCTGGCGCTGGCCGTAGATGAACTTGCGCTGCTTGTCCATCACCTCGTCGTATTCGAGCAGGTGCTTCCGGATGTCGAAGTTGCGCGCTTCGACCTTCTTCTGCGCCTTGGCGAGCCCGCGCGTGACCATCGGACTGTCGATGACCTCGCCCGACTTCAGCCCCATCTTCTCCATCATGACCTTGACCCAGTCGCGCGCGAAGATGCGCATGAGGTCGTCGTCGAAGCTCAGGAAGAACTTGGTCTGGCCCGGGTCGCCCTGGCGCGCGCAGCGACCGCGCAGCTGGTTGTCGATGCGGCGCGCTTCGTGGCGCTCGGTGCCGATCACGTAGAGGCCGCCGATCGCGAGGATCTCGTCGTGTTCGCGCTGGGAACGCGCGCGCAGCTCTTCGAGCAGGGCCTTGGCTTCGGGACTGTCGGCGGCGAGGCCCTGCTGGGCGCACTCCTTCGGCCAGAGTGCTTCGGCCTTGCCGCCGAGCACGATATCGGTGCCGCGGCCAGCCATGTTGGTCGCGACCGTCACGGTGCCCTTGCGACCCGCCTGCATGATGATCTCGGCTTCGCGTTCGTGCTGCTTGGCGTTGAGCACGTTGTGCGGGATGTCGACGGCCGCAAGGCGGGACGCGATCAGTTCGGACTTCGAGATCGACGTCGTGCCGAGCAGGATCGGGCGGCCCTTCGCGTACTCGGCGGTGATCTCCTCGATGATCGCATCGAGCTTGCTCTTCTCGTCGAGGTAGACCTGGTCGTTGTGGTCCGTGCGCTGCATCGGCCGGTTGGTCGGGATCGACACGACGTCGAGCTTGTAGATGCGCGAGAACTCGGAAGCCTCGGTCATGGCCGTGCCAGTCATGCCCGCGAGCTTCTTGAACATGCGGAAGTAGTTCTGCAGCGTGATGGTGGCGAGCGTGCGGTTCTCCTCGCGCGGCGGCAGGCCTTCCTTCGCTTCGACCGACTGGTGCAGGCCGTCGCTCCAGCGGCGGCCCGGCATGAGCCGGCCCGTGAACTCGTCGACGATGACGACCTCGGGCTCGCTCGTCGCCCCGTCCGGCCCCTTCTTGGCGACGACGACGTAGTGTTTGTCCTTGTCGTAGATGTGGTGCGCGCGCAGCGCGGTCTCGAGCAGGTGCGGCCACTCCATGTAGGCCGGATTGCTGTAGAAGCTGTCGACGCCAACGAGCTTCTCGGCGCGCTCGATGCCGGCTTCGTTGAGCAGGCACTGGTGGTCCTTGTGCTTGACCTCGAAGTGTTCGTCGACCTTGAGCTGGCGGGCGACGCGGTCGGCCATGATGTAGCGTTCCGTGGTGCCCTCGCCCTCGCCCGAGATGATGAGCGGCGTGCGCGCCTCGTCGATGAGGATCGAGTCGACCTCGTCGACGATCGCGAAGTAGAGGCGCTTCTGCACCTGCTCGTCCGCGTTCCACTTCATGTTGTCGCGCAGGTAGTCGAAGCCGAACTCGTTGTTGGTGCCGTAGGTGATGTCGCACGCGTACTCGGCCAGTCGTTGCTGCGGCGGCATCTGCGACTGGATCGCCCCCACCGTGAGCCCCAGGTACTCGAACACCGGCGCCATCCAGTCGCGGTCGCGTTTGGCGAGGTAGTCGTTGACGGTGACGATGTAGACGCCCTTGCCGAGCAGTGCGTTGAGCGCCGCCGGCAGCGTCGCGACGAGCGTCTTGCCTTCGCCCGTCGACATCTCGGCGATCTTGCCGCCGTGCAGCACGGCACCGCCGATGAGCTGCACGTCGAAGTGGCGGATGCCGATGGTGCGCGTCGCCGCCTCGCGCGTCAGTGCGAACATCTGCGGCAGCACGTCGTCGACCGTCTTGTCGCCTTTCTGCACCTGCTGGCGCAGCTCGGCGACGGTGGCCTTCACCTGCTCCTGCGAGAGGTTCTTGGCCCAGTCGGTGAGTTCGTTGGTGGCCTTGACGATGGGTTGGTATTGGACGAGGGAGCGTTTGTTGGCCGAGCCGAACAAGCCCTGCAGGGCCTTGCCGAGGCGGGCGGGAATCGAACCGATGTCGAGTTTCATGACGGGGAATGCGAATGGAGTGCGGGGAACGGTGCCGAGTGGGCTCGGCACCGGCGCCCCGGGCGGAAGCCCGGACGCGCAAGGGACGGAACGCCAGCGCCGTCCAGATGGCGGCGCCGCTCAGGCCGTCGGCGCGCGCGGCGGCGGCAAGCCGTGTTCGCACACGGACCGCGACCGCGGCAGCACGCGCGGCAGCGGTGCGGGTTGCCGCGTCTCTTTGAGTTGCACGGCGCGCGCCCCAATGGCAGCGACGCCGGCGGCCTCGCGCGCATTCCGCCCGGCGCACGACTCGGTGTGGTTGTTGGCCTCGAGACCGGCACTCGCGGCCTGCCTGCCCGTGGCAGTGAGCAGCACGAACAGGACCACGGCGGAAAACCAGAAGCAGCGGCCGCGCACGCTCCGGAGCGCCCGCTCTTCGACGCCAAGGCCGCGACTCATGGCCGCACCTCGCGCACGCGCAGCACGCGTTCGATCATCTCGTAGAGCAGCGCTTCGGGGAACGGCTTGCTGAGGAAGCCATCGGCCTTCTTGATGTCGGCCATCGACACGCGCGCCGCGCTGGCGAGCAGCACGGGGATCGACTGCGTCGCCGGCTCGGCGCGCAGTCGCTCGATGACCTCCAGGCCGTCGAGCTCCGGCAGTTCGTAGTCGAGCAGGACGAGGTCGGGCAGGAGTTCCTGCACCGCCGCGAGCCCGGCCTTGCCGTCGTACACCTTGTAGGTACGGAAGCCTCTGCGCTGGATGAGCACCTCGACGGCGGCGGCGAGGTCCTCTTCGTCGTCGACGATGAGCACGAGGCCGCGGCACGGCTGTGTGGTGTTGGCGCCCGCTGCGACGAGCAGCCGGCGCACGGCCGCCGAGGTCTCGAGCCCGACCGCCTGGAACCCCTGCTCGATCTGGCGCTTGAGTTCGCGGTTGAAGCGCCGCACCGCCACCCACTGCTCGTAGTCGGGATAGTCGGGTTTGATCTCCATCTGGTCGTGGGTGTCCACGGCGAAGAAGAACTCGCTCGCGATCAAATGTTCCTGGAGCACCAGCTTCATGAACGGATAGTTGCGGTTGCCGAGCCGAAGGCTGTAGCGATGGCACGGATAGCCAGGAATCGTCTCGGTCTGCTCCTTCTGGAACATGCCGAGCAGGGATTCCACCCCGGCTCCGGTCGGCGTCTCGACGGGGCGCCGCGGCCGGCCGCCGCCGCCGCCGGACCCACTGCCGCTGGCGAACCCGGTGCCGTAGGCGAGATCCTGGTAGACCGCGATCGCCTTCTGCACCATCTCCGCCGTCAGCGCCTGCAGTCTCATCGCGGGTGTCCTCCCACCGGTGCGGGCTGCTGCCGATGCAGGCAACCGCACAACTCCTGCACCGTCGTGCCGGCCGCCTCCAGGCGCTCGCGCAGGTCGTCGACGATCGTGACCATGAGGGCCGGGTCGGTGAACAGCGCGGTGCCGATCTGCACGGCGGCAGCACCGGCGCAGAGGAACTCGAGCACGTCGTCGGCCGAGCTCACGCCGCCGACCCCGATCACGGGGATGCGCACGCTGCGCGCGATCTCATAGACCATGCGCAGGGCGACGGGTTTGATCGCCGGTCCCGACAGACCGCCGATGCCGCGACCGAGCAC
>JAYUCN010000540.1:0-4184 GCA_043740335.1 Planctomycetota bacterium | reverse complement strand
CGACACCGCGCTGCGCGACGCCAAGGTCTACGGTGCGTCGTCGGTGTTGCTCGTGCCCGCAGTCGTCAGCAAGCAGGTCTCGTACCTCGACGCCTGGATCCGTTCCAAAGCCGAGATCAGGAAGTTGCTCCCGTTCGCCGCCGAACTGAAGGTCAAGATCCTCATCGAGAACGTCTGGAACCGCTTCCTGCTCGGCCCCACCGAACTCGCGCGCTACGTCGACGAGTTCCAGACGCCGACGGTCGGCGTGCACTTCGACCCGGGCAACCTCGTCGAGTTCGGCTTCCCCGAACATTGGGTGCCGATCCTCGGCAAGCGCATCCAGAAAGTCGACGTCAAGGACTACCAGCGCGGCCGCGCCAACCAGGACGGCTTCGACGTCCTGCTCAACGAAGGGGATGCCGACTGGCCGGCCATTGTCGCGGCACTGAAGGAGGCTGGCTACGACGGCTGGTTCACGGCCGAGATGAAGGGCGGCGACGCGAACTACCTGAAGGACCTCGGCAAGCGCATGGATGCGTTCCTGCATGCGTGACGGTCACGTCGCGAACGGCAGCACGTCGAGGAGCCACGCGAGGAACAGCGCCGGCACCAACACGTAGGCAGCAACCACCACGCCCACCCATCCAGCGAACGCCAGTGCATCGCGCCAGTTCGCCGGCCCCACAGCACGGTCGAGGCCGAGTTCGCGCCGGGCCGCGTCGACGGTGCGATCGAGCATGTGTTGCCGATCTTCGCCATGGAAGTTCGTGCAGCGCCGCCCACAGGTGCCTGCAGCCCGTGGCGATCTCGAAGCCGCCGATCTCGGCTTCGCCCGTCCAGTCGGTGTGATAGCCCAGGAGCAGGTGGTGGACGTCGTGCGCCACGAGCACGGCGCGCCGCGCCTCGAAGTTCGGGAACACGACGGGGATGCCGAGGAATCGCACGCAGATCCAGCGCAGCGACACGCCGCTGTCGGTGGGCAAGCCACTGGCGGCAAGGTGTTCGCGGAGGGCCGTGCCCAAGGTGCGTGCGTCGACCGTCATCGTCCAGGACAACGCTACCCGCCCGCCAGGATTGCAGGCGCAACAACGGCCGGACGCCGTTCCGTTCGAGACCGCGTCACGAACCTTCTTGTGGTTGCGGCCGACGGCAGCTTTGCGCAGCCGGACAAAGTCCGTATCCTTCGCCTGCCCCCGCCCCGGGGTGACTGCGCCTCCCCCTCGGCGCGGCACGAGGACACAGCTCCCAACGATCCGATGCGCCACCCTCTCTTCCTGCTGCTCCTGTGTGCCTGCAGCACCATGTCGACCGAAGAGCGCAGCGCGCTCGTCAGCCATCAGCGCAACGCCAAGCACTACTTCGAAGGCGGCCACCTCAACCAGGCCATGGGCCAGATCGAACGGGGTCTCGAACTCGACCCGGACGACTACCTGCTCAATTCCCTGAAGGGTGCCGTGCTGCTGAAGACCAGCGCCGACTCGCAGGGCACCGACCATCGACGGCTCGACGAAGCCACCGCCCTGCTCGCGCGCATGTTCGACGAACGCGCGCCGAACCGCCACGAACCGCACCTGCTGTTCAACTACGCCCTCGCGCTGCAGAAGCAGGGTCGCCGCCACCTCGGCGAGGCGATCCGGCTCGAGGGGCAGGCCACGCGCACGCCGCAACAACAGGATCTGCTGAAGAAGGCCGCCACCGAACGCACGACGGCAATGGCGGACCTCACGCAGGCGCGTTCGCTGCTGGCGGTGCTCATCGAGCGCGGCGAAGTCCTGCTGCTGGCACACAAGCACCAGATGCTCATTGCGCAGGACCTCGGCGAAGACGCTCCGCTGGTCGAGGCGGGCGGCGCCTACCTGCTCCAATCCGAGAAGGAACAGAAGAAGGCCCAGAAGGACGTCGAAACCACACCGACCGCGGCCTGGGAGGCCGAGCGACTGGCGGCTCTGCGCGCCCTGTGGGCTGAAGAGCTCGAGGTGCGCGCCCTGCTGGCCGACCACCACTATGGCAAGCAGCAGTACACGGAGGCGCTCCCGCACCTGAACCGCATCCTCAACCTCGACCCCCAACGCAGCGTCGACTACTACAATCGCGGCCGCGTGCTGCTCGCGCTGAAGCAGCCCGAGCCCGCCAAGGCCGACTTCCGCAAGTTCCTCGCCACCACGACGCTGCCGGCCACCAGCGACAAGAAGACGCTCGCGCTGAAGGCGCTCGACCAGTGACCGGCGGCAGTCCTCCCACCCGCACGACGCGGGCGGCACGACTTCGCCTGAGGACCCAGCGCCACTTCCGCGCCGTCTACCAACGCGGTCGCCGCGCCGGGGGCCGGTGGATGACGATCGTGGCGCTGCTGCGGCGGCAACCGCCCGGCGAGACCCAGGCCGCCACGAAAAGCCCCACGGGTCCGCGGCTCGGCGTGTCGGTGAGCAAGGACCACGGCGGCGCCGTGCGGCGCAACAAGCTGAAGCGGCTCCTGCGCGAAGCGTTCCGGCTCGAGCGGCAGCGGTTCCCACAGGGACTCGACCTCGTGCTCATCCCGCGCCAGAGCACCGAGAACTTCCCGCTGGCCGAGCTGCGACAGGAACTCGTGCAGCTCGTGCAGCGTGTGCTCCAGGGGCCTGGCGACGAGCGGCGGCGCCCCGCGGGACGGCGATGAAGTGGCTCCTCATGCTGCCGGTCTGGCTCTACCAGCGGCTCATCGGACCGTGGAAGCCGGCGACGTGCCGCTTCGAACCAACGTGTTCGTGCTACGCGATGGCAGCGCTGCGCCGTCACGGGGCGCTGCGTGGCACGTGGCTCACGCTGCGGCGCCTGCTGCGTTGCCACCCGTTCTGCGAACCGGGCTTCGACCCGGTGCCGCCGCACGATCTCGGTCCGCGGCCATAGTCAGGGCGCCTCGATGTCCCAGCGGTCGATCGCGGTCCTGCTCACGCGCACCTGACCGCGCGCCCGCACGAGCCCGGCTTCGCGGCCGTCCGCCGCGAGCAGATGCTGCAACCCGTCATCGTCGACGAACCACTCGGCGCGCACGGTGCCGGCAACCTCGCAACGAGCGAGCACGGTCGGATCGTCGCCGAACAACATCCAGGACGGCACCGCGACCGGTTGCTCCGGTTCGACGGCGAGGTCGTCTCGCGTCGTGCGCAACAGTCCAAGGACAGCACCGAGTAGCAGCACGAGCGTTGCCGCGCGCACGAGCTGCCGTCGGCGGCGACGCTGCCGCACGGCGGCGAGCAGGAAGGGCAGCATCGCCTGCTGGCGCTGCTGCGCCATCGCACTGAGTGCATGAAGAGCGGGGACGGGAAGGTTCGTTTCAGGAGACATGCAACCACTCCGCGGCCTTCTGCCGCAGTCGTTCCAACACCCGCCGCAAGCGACCGTGCGCTCGATCGGGCCCGAGCCCGAGCAAGGCACCGGCGGCGGTCACCGTCGTCGTGTCGCCGAAGCGCGCCAGAAGCAGCGCGCGGTCGTCGACCGAGAGTTCCTGCAGGCAGGCGCCGAGCCACTGCCGTCGTTCCTCGAGGGCGAGCAGGTGCCACGGTTCGTGCTCCGTGACGCAGGTCGTCTGTTCGCCCGCGCGCTCTTCGCGCCGCCGCCGCCGACGTTCGCTGCGCACGCGGTCCGTCACCGCATGGAACACCGTGCGCGTCATCCAGGCGCCGACGCTGGCCTCGTCGTGCAGGCGCGGCATCTTCTTCGCCACCACGAGCATCACGTCCTGCACGATGTCCAGACAGAACGCTTCGTCGCGCCGGCTCGCGGTGCGCGCGAGCGCCAGCGTGGCCGGAAACCAGATCTCGTAGAACGACGCGAACGCCGTCTCGTCGCCGGCCGCGATGCGGCAGGCGAGAGCAGCGCTGTCGACCACCGCGACCGCGCGTTCAGGAATCGAGGCGTCGTGCTCCACGGCACACGGAGACCGGGAGCCTATTGCTTCTTCGGTTCTGTTGCGGGCGCCTCGTCGGTCTTCGGCGCGAACTTTCTCGCCGCCGCCTGGCTCCGCTGACGGCGATCATGAAGGTCGCGTTCGAGGCTGTTGAGGACTTCCTTGGCGAACTGCATCTGCACCCTGGTGCCCCGAACGACGAGCAGGCCCGAGTCGCTGTGGAAGCGCAGGACGGCCGGCTTGCTGTCGTCCTTGGTGCCGGCTTCGATCGCCGACAGGATCGTCTCGACGCGGAAGGGCGCGGTCTGGGTGTCAA
>JAYUCN010000539.1:0-4185 GCA_043740335.1 Planctomycetota bacterium | reverse complement strand
CCGCCGAGGTGGCGTGGACGCTGACGCTGCAGGATCTCGCGCGGATCGGCGAATGGGCGCGCACGGGCAAGTACCCGGCGAAGGTCGTGGTTGCGTTCGCGGGCAGCGCCGCCGCCAACCGCAAGTACTACCGCGTGCGGCAGAGCGCCGACCTGGCGGCGTTGAACGGTGGCAAGCCCATCGTCGGTGACGTCCGGATCATCAACGGCACGGTGCTGCACGGCGAGGCAGTGGCGGCGGACGGCTACCTCGGTTTCGGCAACCACACCGTCACCGTGATCCCCGAGGGCACCGGCGTGCGCGACCTGTTCGGCTGGGCGCTGCCGCAGTTCGGCAAACTCAGCTTCCACCGCAGCGTGTTCAGCTGGCTCGTGCCGAAGAAGGAATACGTGGTCGATGCGCGCCTCAACGGCGGCGCCCGGCCGATCGTCAACATCGGTGCCTGGGACAGCGTGATGGCGCTCGACATCCACCCGAGCTACCTCGTGCGCGCGATCCAGGCCAACGACCTCGAAGAGGCGGTCAAGCTCGGTCTGCTCGAGGCGACCGAGGAAGACGTCGCGCTGTGCACGTTCGTCGATCCTTGCAAGATCGACGTCGGCCAGGTGATCCGCCAGGGCCTCGACCTGTACGAGAAGGAGAGCTGACCGTGCAGTTCCTGCGCAACCTCATCGAGAAGCAGAAGAAGCTCTACCACGGCAAGGACAGCCGGTTCCACAAGGTGTGGCCGCTGTTCGACGCGTTCGAGACCTTCCTGTTCGCACCCGACCATCGCACCGGCAGCTCGCGCGTGCACGTGCGCGACTACGTCGATCTCAAGCGCGTCATGAACACGGTCATCGTGGCGCTGCTGCCATGCCTGCTGTGGGCGATCTGGAATGCCGGCGCGCAGCACTTCCACGCCATCGCGGGCCTCATGCAGGCGGGCAAGCTGCGCGCCGACACCTACGTCGCCGGTTGGCTGCAGGGCATCTTCGCGCCGAACGTGATCGCACCGAGTGCCCAGGACACGATCGTGTTCGGGTTGCAGCGCATGCTGCCGATCCTGGTCGTCAGCTACGGGGCGGGCCTCGGCATCGAGATGTTGTTCTCGGTGATCCGCAAGGAAGAGGTCAGCGAGGGCTACCTCGTCTCCGGCATGCTCATCGCGCTGATCGTGCCGGCGTCGATCCCGCTCTGGCAGCTCGCGATGGGCGTCGCGTTCGCGGTCGTGCTCGGCAAGGAAGTGTTCGGCGGCACCGGCATGAACATCTTCAACCCGGCGATGATGGTGCGCGCATTCCTGTTCTTCGCGTTCCCGGGGCAGATGTCGGGCGACATGGTCTGGGTGGCCGGCAACCAGTCGCCGATCGGCGTGCCGGGCAGCCTCATCGACGGGTATTCGGCGCCGACGGCGCTCGCCGTGGTGAAGGTGGCGACCACGGACGCGAGCTCGGCGCTGGCGAGCGTGTATTCGCACAGTGACCTGTTCTTCGGCAACATCCCCGGCAGTGCCGGCGAGATGAGCAAGCTGTGCGTGTTGCTCGGCGCCTTCTGGCTCGTGTTCACGGGTGTGGGCAGCTGGCGCGTGATGGTTGCTGGCGTACTGAGCATGCTGGCGAGCGCATTCCTCATGAAGACGCTGGGCGGGGCGACCACGGGCCCGATCTCGCTGCAGCCGTACGAACACCTGCTGTGCGGCGGCTTCCTGTTCGGCATCGTCTTCATGGCGACCGACCCCGTGTCGAGTCCCGAGACGAGCACCGGCAAGTGGATCTACGGCGCGCTCGTCGGCTTCGTGACGATCCTCGTGCGCACCATCAACCCCGCCTATCCTGAGGGTACGATGCTCGCGATCCTTCTCCTCAACGCATTCGCGCCGGGCATCGATCACTTCGTCGTCGCTGCCAACATCAAACGCAGGATGGCACGCGCATGAACACGAGCAGCAACGGCTACGTGATGGGCTTTGCGGTCGGCGTCTGCGTCGTCATCAGCGCCGCGCTGGCGATGACCGCCAACATCCTGAAGCCGGCCCAGGATGCGGCGGCCGAGTTCGACCGGCAGAAGAACGTCATGATGGCCGCCGGCCTCGTTCTGGCGGACGACCCGCGGTTGCGGCCCGAACTCGAAGCGCTCTACAAGCAGCGCGTCGACGAAGTCGTCGTCGACACCGAGACGGGCCAGGTCGCGGCCGGTAAGACCGTCGCCGACGTCGCCGCGATGAAGGACCCGGCCGACAAGCTGCGGTACCGCACCGTCGCGATCAGCAAGTCGGCCGACGGCAAGCCCGAGAGCTACGTGCTGCCGATCTCGGGCAAGGGCCTGTGGAGCACGATCTACGGCTACCTCGCCCTCGAAGGCGACCTCACACACGTGCGCGGCGTGACCTTCTACAAGCACGGCGAGACGCCCGGACTCGGTGGCGAATGCGAGAACCCGGTGTGGTGCGCCCAGTGGAAGGGCAAGTCGATCCTCGACGAGCAGCAGAAACTCGTCGGCGTCATCGTCAAGAAGGGCAAGGTCGACCCGAGCATCGCCATCGAGAAAGTACACAAGGTCGACGGCCTGTCCGGCGCGACGATCACCAGCAACGGCATCACGACCTTCGTGAAGCGCGACCTCACCGCATTCGACAAGTACCTGACCGGCCTTCGCAAGGCGCACAACTGAATCCTCGCTAGGCGCGGAGCCGGTCCTCGCTAGGCGCGGAGCCGGTCTTCACTGAGCGCAAAACTGACGGAGCAACACCTATGACGGCAACCACCAATCCTCCCGTAGTCGCCAGGAAGGGACTGTTCGGCAAGGACGAGCTCAAGGTCATCAAGGACCCGCTGTGGGACAACAACCCCATCGCCTTCCAGGTGCTCGGCATCTGCAGCTCGCTCGCGGTGACGACGCGCCTCGACAAGGCCCTCGTGATGGGCATCGGCGTCACGCTCGTGACGGCGCTGTCGAACGTGCTGATCTCGTCGATCCGGCGCTTCATCCCGAACAAGATCCGCATCATCGTGCAGCTCGTCGTCGTCTCGGGCGTCGTGATCGTGTTCGACCAGTTCCTGCGTGCCTACATGTTCGACCTGAGCAAGCAGCTCTCGGTCTTCGTCGGCCTCATCATCACCAACTGCATCGTCATGGGTCGCCTCGAGGCGTACGCCATGGGCAACCCGCCGTGGCGCAGCTTCCTCGACGGCATCGGCAACGGGCTCGGGTACCTGTGGATCCTCGCCGTCGTCGGCACGATCCGCGAGATCTTCGGCTCGGGCAAGCTGCTCGGCATGCAGGTCGTGCCCGACGCGCTCTACGCGGCCGGCTACGTCAACAACGGCTTGATGGTCCTGGCGCCTGGCGCCTTCTGTCTGCTCGGCATCATCGTCTGGATCCAGCGCTCGATCTCGGGCTACGTGGAGAAGTGAACCCATGATCGCATTCCTCGGTTCTCTGTCGTTGACCCTCTTCAGTGACGAGTCGCTGCCC
This sequence comes from Planctomycetota bacterium, assembly GCA_043740335.1. GTDB lineage: Bacteria > Planctomycetota > UBA1135 > UBA1135 > UBA2386 > DASVAL01. The sequence goes on along the minus strand of JAYUCN010000539.1, from coordinate 729 downwards.
AGCGTGCTGCTGCGTTCGGTGTTCGTCGAGAACATCCTGCTGTCGTTCTTCCTCGGCATGTGCAGCTACCTCGCGGTCAGCAAGCGGGTCGACTCCGCGATCGGGCTCGGCATCGCCGTCGTCTTCGTGCAGGTGCTGACCGTGCCGATGAACTGGGCGCTGCAGACCTACGTGCTCGGCGAAGGAGCGCTGGGGTGGGCCGGCATCCCCGACAGCGACCTCGGCTATCTGCAGTTCCTGACGTTCATCGCGAGCATCGCCGCGGTGACCCAGGTCGTGGAGATGGCGGTCGACAAGTTCAGCCCCAAGCTCTACGCGGCACTCGGCATCTTCCTGCCGCTCATCGCCGTCAACTGCGCGATCCTCGGTGGCTCGCTGTTCATGGCCGAACGCAAGTACACGTTCGCGCAGTCGGTGACCTATGGCTTCGGCTCCGGCATGGGGTGGGCGCTCGCCATCGTCAGCATGGCGACGATCCGCTGGCGCATGCGCACAGCGAATATCCCCGGGCCGCTGCGCGGCCTCGGCATCACGTTCATCACGACGGGGCTCGTCGCGATGGCCTTCATGACCTTCAGCGGTATTTGATCCCGCCGGCAGTTTCCCGCCGGCAGGCCCGACGACGACAACGCACAGAGAACGCACCCAGCCGGGACACTGCCGGCGGAACCAGGCCCCCGATGTTCACCACGATCCTCACCGGCGTCGTCGCCCTCACCGGAGTCATCG
>JAYUCN010000538.1:0-10132 GCA_043740335.1 Planctomycetota bacterium | reverse complement strand
AATTGAAGCGGCCGGAGCGCAACCTGCCGCTCGGCCTGATCCTCGGCATGCTCGTGCTCATCGCGGTCTACACAGCCGTGAACGCGGTCTACCTGCATGTCGTGCCGTTCGACGAGATGCGAGCCCTGCCCAAAGACCAGAACCAGCAGGTGCCCTACCTCGCCGTGGCGCGCATCTTCACCCCACAGGTCGCCGACTACCTGACGTTGCTCGTCGCGATCTCGGTGATGGGCGCGGCGAACCCGAACTTCCTGTCGTCACCGCGCGCGTTTTATGCGATGGCGCACGACGGGCTCGTGCCGAAGGCGTTGGACCGCGTGAGCGATCGCTGGGGCACGCCCGTCGTTTCGATCTGGGTGCAGGCCGTGTGGGCCGTGCTGCTCGTGTTGATCCTGCAGTCGTTCAAGGACATCACGGCGTTCGTCGTCTTCGCGGGCTTCCTGTTCTACGCGATGACGGTGGCAGGCCTGTACCGGTTGCGGCGGCAACGGCCCGAAGTCGAGCGGCCGTACCGCTGTTCTGGATATCCAGTGACGCCAGCACTGTTCATCGCCGTGTCGATCCTGTTCGTTGTCGTGTTGCTGTGGGATCCATCGGAACGCAAGAACGCGCTCTACGGCCTCGGCATCCTGGCGACGGGCACCCCGTACTATTGGTGGTGGAACTCGCGCCAGCAGCGGACCGCGGGCTGAGTCACTGTCGCCGGCGGAGCCAAACCGCTACAGTCCAGCCGTCATGTCCGCGCTGCAGTTCACGCTGTTCTTCGTCGCCCTGCTGGTCGGCTACGTCCTGCTGCATCTCCGGCTCGTGCGGTTCGAGGAGCACCTGCAGAAGCTGTCGGGCATCCGCTCGATGGACGACCGCTTGCGTGTACTTGACGACCGGCTGCGCCTGCTCGTGGAGTCCTTCGACAAGGTGCGGCTGGATCGGATCGAGACTCGCCTCGACCGCCTGCACGACGACCTCGAGGACCTGTGCGAAGCGACGACCGAAGTGCAGCACGCGGTCGTGCAGATCCCGGCGCAACCCGCAGCGCTGGGGACCACCGAGTCTTCGGCAGGGTCGGCGACCGCGGCAGCCGCGGGGGTGCGGGTGCTTGGGCTCGTGGAGAGCCGCCTGCTGCAACTCGGCTACAGCAACCTGAACATCCTGACGGATCTCGGCGACGTGCATCTGGACCGCGACCTCGAGGTGCAGGTCGAATGCACGCGTGGCAGCATGCCCGTGAAGGGGCGCGTGCTGATCCGCAACGGCTCGGTGCGCGATGTCGCGTTGCAGTCCGTCGTGCAGATGTTCCCCTGATCCTCTTGGAACTCAGGCTCTGGGAACTCAGGGTCGTTCGAGCCAGGCGACGATCGACCGCGTGACAGCTTCGAGCGTCGACCACGGTGCATCGGTGTCGAACGTTGCCGTGAGTTCGGCAGCACCTTCCTGGAGCAGGAGTCGCTGCACGAGATAGCGTTCGAGGGCCCAGCGCGGTTTCGTCGGCAGACCCATTGCTTGCTGGCGGTCCACCCCCGCGGGCGTGCCGGCGAGCAGAACCGCGTGCAGCAGCGGGGTGGCCGCCTTGCGCTCCCCAAGCCGCACGAGCGCGCAGGCTGCGGCGGTGCGCAGGGTGGCATCGGCGAACCGGTCGTCGACACACGCGGTCAGGGTCGCAGCCGAGGTGGCGTCGCGCAGTTCCCCGAGGGCCAGGGCCGCTTCCACGCCGAGCGCCGAACGCTGCTGGATCTGCTCCGTGAGAAACGCGCCGATCCCATCGCCACCGAGGCGGCCCAAGCAGGCGACGGCAGCTGGCGCACCGGGTGCGCCGGGTTGCTCGGCCAGGAGCTGCAGGAGACGCGGGGCCGCCGTCGGCCCGAGCTGGTGCACGGGCGGCAAACGTTCGGCCCATTCGTGTGGCGCCGCCGCGATCAGCAAGGCGCACGGATCGCCTGTTGCCGGCGGCCCGTCGGGTGTGAGCGGAGCCGGCGGCGCCATCGTGCAGGCCGCGGCGAGCATGGCTACGTACCAGGGCAGGGAACGCGTCCCGATCATGCGGGAATGCTGCCAGTGACCAGTGACGGAAGCGAGCGTGGGCCAGACTTCAGGTGCGAGGCTCCGGGTCGGCGGCCTCGAGCCAGGTGCGGAAGCTCGCGGGCGGTGCCGACGAGAACGAGAGGCGCTCGCCCGTTCCAGGGTGATCGAAGGCGAGTTCACTGGCGTGGAGAAGCTGCCGGTCGGGCTCGCCGGCCGGGACATCCCGCGCGTCGCCGCCGGCCTTCACGCGAGCGACGAAGGCGAGGTAGTCCTCGTCGCTCTGGCCGTAGAGCTTGTCGCCGAGCAGGGGCAGTCCGGCCGACTCGAGGTGCACCCGGATCTGGTGGGTGCGCCCCGTCTCGGGCACACAGCGCAACAGGGTGCGGGTGACACCGCGACCGAGCACCTCGAAGGCCGTGCGGGCGGGGCGAGGGGCGTGGGCGTGTTCGCCGGCGGCGCGTCGAAGCGCGATGGCGCTCGCCGTGGCGCGCCCGATGGGCTGGTCGACGGCAAAGTCTGCCTCGACGCGGCCACGCACGACGGCGAGGTAGGCCTTGTGCACGGTTCTCGCCGCAAACTGCTCCTGCAGCGCGCGACGAGCGGGCGAGCGCGCCACGACGCAGAGACCACTGGTTTCACGGTCGAGCCGATGCACGAGGTGCAGGTCAGGATCACCGACGAGCGTGCGCAGGATGTGGATGAACGTGTTGCGTACGAACGGCCCGTCGGCGTGCATGGGCAGGTGGGCCGGTTTCTCTGCCACGACCACGGCCGCGTCGCTGTGCACGATCGCGATGTTGTCGTCCACGATCGGCTCCTTGTGCATCTTGAGCCAGGTGATCTCGCTGCCGGAGCCCAGGCGGCCCGCAGCGGTGGCCACGCGTCCATCGACCAGCAGACGGCCCGCGGCGATTTCAGCGAGCCAGGCGGACCGATCGTGGTAGCGGAACCGTTGCAGCAGGTAATCGATCAGGGTCGAGCCGTCGGCGTGGGCGGGCACTCGCGACCGTAGCGCGAGGGGGCGGTTGGCATCGCCGATGGTCATGCCCGCATCAGACTCGACGGCGCTTCGGCGTGCAGCTGTTCTCTCGTGGCAGGCAGCGGCGGGGCCACTGTGCAACCCGTCGATTCACGACGCCATGCCGTGCAATGCAGGTTGCGCCGAAGGCAGATCAGGACGCCGCATCGGGCTTGCGTCGCCGGCGGAGCACGGCCGCTGCTGCGAGACCGGTGCCGACGAGCAGGAGGGTGCTCGGTTCCGGCACGGGCTGGCCGCCCTCGGGGCCTTGTCCGCCCTCGGTGCTCTCGGGCACGATGGGAAGTGCGGGCGAGCTGCTGGTGCCATTGTTCTCGGTCACCGTGTTGCCGTGCTCTCCTGGCCTGACCGTGTTCGTCACCACCGGTTCGCCACCCGGGTCGCTGCTCTGCGTGGTTCGAGTCTCAGGTCCAAAGGCGTTGGAGTCGGGTTCGTTCACTGGTGGCTGCGGGCTGTCGCTCGTGACGAGGGAGCTGCCATCGTGTTTCGCGCAGGCGCAGAGGCAGGCGACCAGGAAGACCAGGAAGTTCGTTCGCATGTTCTTGGTCCTCGCTCACTCAGCGAGGAGGCACGCACAATGAGCAATCGTCGTGCCGGGTCGGGGTTCTTGAATGCATGTTGCTCGGATCGAACGACCGCAGTGGAACGGTCCCATCGCATGGCTGGAGTCAGCCTGTGGCCGGGTCTCAGCTCGGGACAGGATCTTTGTGCACATGCCGGTTGCGCGGTGAGAGAGATGGGAAGCCACGGTCTAGTGGCAGGGCTGCGACCGCTTGCGTGTGAGCTGGAGGCTGCGCGCGCGGCACAGCGCCCAAGTCACGACGGCACCGACTCGTCCGGTGCAGCGAATCCTTCAGCTTGTGCAGCGGCGGTTTTCAGACGCCATCGCGTCGGTCGGACGACGTATCAACGGAGCTTGTGGAACACGAGGAGGCGGTGATCCGGCATCGCCACGAAGAGGCTGTTGCCAACGGCATGCAGCCGACAGCGTTTGGCCGCTTCGATGCGGTAGAGCGGCCGGCCGGTTTGCAGATCGAGTACCTGCAGCGGCCCGTCTCGAAGCGGCACGACCAGGCGCTCCCCGATCACCACGGGTGGACCGGCCCAGTCCTGGTCACCCTTGTCGACAGCCTGACGCTCCTGGCCCGTTGCCGCATCGAGTCGGAACAATCTGGTCGCTGAAGTGATCAGCAGCGAACCGGCAGCGGCGACGGGTGGGCCGAGTGTTTCCGTCGCGAGGTTGCGTGTCCATCGAGCCGCACCGGTGGCAAGGTCGAGGCCGTGCACGTGTCCCTCCTCGTCGACGACGGCGAGGTGGTTGTTGACGATCGTGGCCGCGGGTCCCGTCAGATACTCGAGCTGCCGTTGCCAGACGACCCTGAGGCTGGGCACCGAGTGCGCGGTGATGAGACCCCGTTCCCCGACCGCAACCACGGTGCTGCCGTGAGCCAACAAGGCACCGTGCACACGTTCGGGCAATCCCACGCTCGCCATGCGGTGTTCGGCCAGGTCGACGACGCACAACCGACGGGTCGTGGTCGCCAGGACGAGGTACGGGTCGATGAGCACGGGTGTGCCCTCGGTCGGCAGATCCGGCAGGCTCCAGGCGAGCTTGCCGGAAGCGCGTTGCAGGGCGCGCAGATCGCCGTCGAGCGAGGCCACCAGCACGTGGGCGCCGTGCACGAGTGGCGGGGTCAGGAGGCCGGACAGGTCGTTGCTCTCGAACTTCCAGAGGGTGCTGCCGTCCTGCTGATCCATCGCGGTGACGGCCACGGCGCGGTCGACCAGGAACAAGCGGCCCTCGGCGTCGGTGCACGGTGCGACTTCGACCTGGTTGCCGTGCTTGCGCACGACATCAGCATCCAGCAGCAGGTGGCCGGTCCACGTGTCCGCTTCGGACCCGGAGATGGTCGTGTGGGCGGCGCGGAAGCCGTCGAGTGTGACCTCGATCCGATGTTCCTCCGCCGGTGTGATCGCGAGCACCAGGGGAGTGCGGCCAACTTCCTTGCCGTTGCAGAGGACCTTGGCTCCATTCGGCAAGCTCTCGATCCGCAGTGGCATGCGCACGAGCCGTTCGAACGGGATGTCCGGGAACGCCATGCGGAGTGCCTTCAGTTGCTGCAGGGCCGCGGCGTGGTCACCGCCCGCGGTGGCGTCGCGCAACGCATCCACCAGGCGACAGATCGTCGCATTGCGCGCGACGTGGTCGCGGAAATGCGCTCGCAACTCGGCATCGCCGGCCGGCTGGCGTTCCAGTTCGCGAAACAGTTCGAGAGCGCCAGCGAAGTCGTGTGCCGATTCCCGTGCGACCGCGGCCTTGAACATCGGGTCGAGTCGCCGCTGGTCGTCGTTGCGTTGCAGGGCCTCGGTGTAGGCACTGGCCAATCGTTGGGCCTTTGCGAACACCTCGCGGGACTCGGACAGGACGATGGCAACGCGCGCGCCATGGGCCTCCGAGAGGAATGGCGGCAGCGCCTTGGCGGCGGCCAACTCGTCGAGTTCCATGAAGACTCGCAGCAGCGACGGGGAGCAGACCGACTGCAGGTCGGCGAGGTTGTTGGTGAGGTCTCTGCGATCGAACAGACTCGTCGGCTCGACCGGCAGCCGGTGTGACATGCCCTTCTGGGCCTGCGCGATGCTGTCGAGCAAGGCATCGAAGCGCGTGGCGACGACCTCGCTGACCTCGGTCCGCAACGCCGGCTCGCGCCAGAGCTCCTCGTAGCAGTGGAGAGCGGCCTTCAATTCTCCCTTGCCGAGCGTTTCGGCAGCTCTGGTCAGCTGCTCGTTCAGCCTGCCTCTCGCCAGCTTCTGCAGCCGGCCCCGTTCGGCGGACTCGGCGAACGCGATGCGGCTCTGCAGGTCCTCGAGCGGTTCGCAGATGCCGATGACCTCGGCCCAGTGGTCCCACCGCTCGCAGGCACCGGCGCGATTGCCCTGCGCCAGCAGTTCCACGATCTCCGCGTTGGCGAGCTGGACTGCCGATTCGAACGACCGTTGCTGCCAGAACACGAACCCCATGCCGCCGAGCATGATCACTGCGAAGGTGATGGCCATGGTCCGCACGAGGCGGCCCAGCTTCGTGCGCTTGAGGCTGGCCAGGTGCTTCTGGATGTCCTTGCGCGAACGATCGAGACGCAGCAACGCTTCGTAGGTCTCGATGGCCCGGGGCCGATCCTTGGCGGCTTCGTAGAGGTTGGCGAGGGCGAGCAAGGTGCTGGCTGCGCCCTCGACATCGCGGGCCTTCTGCCGAATGCGCGCTTCGCGCGTCAGCAACTGCGGCCCGAGCGAGCCGGTGGTGCGTGCGTCCTCGATGATCTCGAGGGCCGTCGACGTGAGGTCCGCTTCGGCCAGTGCATCGAGCAGGTCGAGAGTCACCTTTTCCAGTTCCGCGGACTCGATCGGCACGTGTGCCATCAATGTCGTGCGCAGGAAGCTCAGCGTGCCGGCGTCGTAGGGGGCGAGCGCGCGGGCCCGCCGAGCGAGCTCGAGTGCGCTCTTGCTGTCGCTCTGCAACTGCGCCGCTTCGAGCAGAGTCGTGCCGGCGAGCCGACGTTCGCCTGCCTTCTCGAGGGCCGTTGCCATGCCGAACACGACCTCCGTCGAGCGTTCCTCCGGCCGATCGCGCAGTGTCTGCACGAACAGCAGCGCTCGCTTCGGGTCGGCGTTCGCGGCGCGTGCCGTCGCCAGGGTCACCATCTCCATGGCATCCAGGTTGGCGAGCAGGCCGCCGGCGACCAGGTCTCGCGCCGCGCGGGCCACCTCGAACAGCCCCTGCGTGGTCTGTTCGGCAAGGTCGCGGTACGTGGCTTCGCCATTGGCTCCAGCCAGGAGGAGGCGATGTTCCTCCTTGAGAGTCGATTCGTCGGCCGGGTCGGCGATGCGCTTGGGCACTTCGTCGAGGCTCCCGATCGCCTCCAGGATGCTCTGCCACTCGTCGGACCGCCGCGCCACTTCGAGCAGGAGGCTGTTCACCTCGAACTCAGGGCACATTTCGAACTGCTGGCGCTGTTTGTCGTTCGTCAGCGGGCCCTTGAAGAACTCGAACGTGCCATGCCGCCAGGTGAACAGGGCGAACAGATCTTCGGCGATCTGCATGCCGGCGACCGCGTCGATCTGTTCGACGGTCACCAGGCCCTGCCGCACCAGGAGTTCGCCGAGCGGCATCGGTTCTTTGCGTTGCTCCATCAACGCCGTGCGCAGCTGTTCCACCTGGATCAGGCCCGCCTGGACGAGGCGCTGACCGAGGCGCCGCACCGCGACCCGCGAAGGCACCAGGATGCGGACCGTCCCATTGTGGCAATAGACCTGGCGTTCCTCGAGGGGGTTGCGCACCCGCAGTACGCCCTCCATCTTGGACATGGCGAGCGTCTGGAAAATGTCCGCGAGGTTGATCTGTTCGAGATCACCGCGCATCGTGACCGCCCGCTCGTCCCCGCCCGGTGTCGCGGGCGTGGTTGCTACGTCGTCGTTGCCTGCTGCTGCCAGCAGGAAGTTGACTTCTGCATCGTTCAGGATCTCTCTTCGCTCAGTCATGCGAGCCAGCCAGCCACGAAGGACACGACGGCAGACACGAGTGCCTCGGGCACAGCGATCCGGGTCGCTGCGTGCTTCGTTGTGCGTGACTATCGGCCTTCTCGCGGGCTCGTCTCAAACGTCCGTGGCCCAGGAAGCAACGGGCGTTGGCAACGGGAGCGTGGGTTGGCTCTCGCCCAAGGACGAGCGATTTGCCGCCCGTTTCCAGCAGCTCCTGCTGGAGGTGCCGACGAATCTCGACGCGGGCTGGCAGTTGGCGGCGGACCTCGGCCGGCCGGCGGTGCCACTGCTGTGGGACTTGCTGCATGTCGAGAAGTCGAACGTCGGGCGGCGCCTCGTCGTGCTGACGGCGGCGGTGCTGGCCGGTGGCCCGAACGAGGACGAACGCCTGTTCGCCTGGTTGGACCAGCAGAAACCCATGCCACAGGAACGCGTGCTCGCGGCCGTGCTGCTGGCGCTCGGTCCGAAGCGGCAGCGCGCGATGCCGGGCTTCTGGTCGAAGTGCTTCGGCCCGTCCAAGACACCCGAGCAGATTCTCGGCATTGCGGTGCGCCTGGCGGCGGCTCGGTTTCCTGGGTCCGAAGAGGGTGCGCCGACCCTCATGGAAGACGATCCAGGCCTGGCGGCGGCGACCGCCTACGCGGGGCTGCCGGTGCCGGCTGGCATTGCCACGAAACTCTGGAACTTGCGGACACCTGAGCGCCACGCGGAACTGTTCTGGCGCGGCGCGATGCTGGGTGGCGCTCGTCAGCGCTCTGCTGGTGCCGCGGGCCAGGACATGCTGCTGGACAAGAGTCGCGAGCTGATGGCGCTCCGCGGCGACCAGGTCAGCGCGGCGCGGGCCTCAGCGGCCCTGTACCGCGCCCGGGCCAGGGACTTCCGGGTGGATGGCACGAGCACGACGCTCGACTGGAGTCTGCTACAGCTGGCGGCCGCGGAGACGGCCAACGCGGTGGCCCTCCAGGCCTGGCTCGGTCCAGCGGCGCACCCGCGCGCCGAAGACCCGCAGCGGCTCGCGGTTTCCTACGTGCTCTCGCGCGATCCGCAGATCGTCGTCGACGAGCGCTTGGTGTGGAGTGCCGAGGTGCGCATTCGCAAGCACGTTGCCACCGCACTCGCCGTTCGCCTGCTCGCCGAGGACCAGCCGCGCCGGATCGATGCGCTGTTGCCGGGTGTACCCGAATGGAACTTCGTGCGCTGGGCCACGGGCGTAGCCATGGACCATGGCGTGTCGCTCGACGACCCGCAACTGCAAGCGGCAGCCGAACTCGCCGCTGCCGGCCGGCTGCCCCGACTCGTCCTGCGCAGCGTGCTCGAGGAGGCGCTCTGGCGGTGGGGCAGCCACCCTGGCCTTGGCATGTGGGAGAACGAGCGTCTGCTGCTGCGCGATCTGTTGCTCGTGGGCAGCAATGAAGGAGGCGGCAAGTACCAGCCCCACGTGAAGGAGCACGAGCGCTACCGACCACAGCGCATCGGGGCTGACAACCTGTTCGCGGTGGCCGTGGCCCTCTACGACTTTCTGAGCCGCCCGCGCTTGCCGATGCCGCCGGAGTATCGGTTGCGGTGACGGACCCCGATGGCAGGCGCACAAGGTTCCTGCAACAGCCCTTGGCGGAGCCGCGTTCTGCGCACCCACCGGATCCCCATGGCCTCTCTGGACAGCGACGGCAGCCTCGATCGGGCCACGGAAGTCGAAGGCTACAAGGTCCTGCCGCCGTGTGTGATCTACGGCAAGATCGGGCAGGGTGGCATGGGTGCTGTCTACCGCGGCCGACACCTCAACCTCGACATCGACGTCGCGGTGAAGTGTCTGAAGCCGGGGCTCACGGGGGGAGACGATCAGTTCGTCGTCAGGTTTCGTCGCGAGGCGCGCTCGGCGGCACTGATCAACCACCAGAACGTCATCCGCGTCTACGACGTCGCCGAGGACCAGGGCCTTCACTACCTGATCATGGAACTCGTGCAGGGTGAGACTGCCCGCGAGCGGGTCGTGCGCAAGCAGCGACTGAAAGTCGGCGAGGCGCTCGAGATCGTGCACGGCGCCGCCCTCGGCCTCGCCGAGGCGCACCGCAAGGGCTTCATCCATCGCGACATCAAACCCGACAACATCATGATTTCGTCGGTTGGTCAGGTGAAGGTCGCCGACCTGGGCCTCGCCAAACCGACGGTCCGGGACGATCACGCGTCGCTGCTCTCGGGAACCAACCTGGTCATGGGCACGCCGCAGTACATGCCGCCCGAGCAGTGGGAGGACACCAGTGCGGTGACCGCCGCCGCGGACATCTGGGCGCTCGGGGCCACGCTCTACTACCTGCTCGTCGGCGGTGAGGCGATCGCGAAGGACTCGTTGCCGCACCTCATGCAGCGCATCGTGACGCAACCGTTCCCCGACGTCAGGCAGGCCCGCAGTGACGTTCCCGACGACGTTGCCGAACTCATTGCCAAGGCGACCCGGAACGCGCCCGCCGAACGGCACCGGGACGCTCAGGAGTTCGTGGCGGCCATCGAGAGCATGGCGACGCGTCGACAGTCCCTGCGCGACAA
>JAYUCN010000537.1:0-4189 GCA_043740335.1 Planctomycetota bacterium | reverse complement strand
CCGAATGCAGCGCACGACCAGCCATCGGGATGCCGTGCAGATCGGCTTCGGCCCGGAAGTCCCGCAGCGTGAGTTCGGGGTTCTGCTGGAGCTTGTAGGTGCAGAACAGGACGCTGTCCTTCTGGCCCGGGTAGCGGCGGCGCAAGGCTTGCAAGATGCCTTCCCAGGTGTCGGTTGTAGGTGGGGCGAGTTCGGATTCCGTCACAGAGATGCCAGGGATCGAGAGACCAGGGAGCCGCGAAGGCAAACAGCGTCGCGGTAGGCGGGGGGTTCGTCAACGGGGGCGGCAGTTCTTGCCGCGGCCTCTGCCCGGACTGCGGGTCGAGGCGACTGCGGGCTGCCGCATCGGGGCCGTCCAGAGCGAAACGATTCGAGGTGTCCAGTTGCAGACCTGGTCGCGGACGATACTGTGCCCGATGGCTCTGGCTTCCTGCCCGACGCCAGCCGCTTCCCCCGCCGCTTTGCGGCACCTGGAGGTTTCATGTTGCACAAGATGTTCGTTCCTGCCCTGTGCGCAGTGGCAGGGCTCGTGTTGGCGCGCTCCGCGGCGCCGCAATGATGAGGCGGAGCCTCTTCGGCGCCCAGTTGGTCGCCGGCCGATGCAAGTGGTCCCTCAGGTCCGGCTGGTTCCGGTGGAGCCAGCCCCGGTGGTTCTTCGACAGGCGGTAGAGGAGTTCCGGCCGCAGGCGGTGGTTCCGCTCGCGGGGGTGGCATCGCTCTCGACTTCCGCCGCGGCAAGACCGCGAAGAAGTTGCTCGAGATCGACTGGGCCTACCCGGTCTGGAAGCCCGTCGACAGTGCACCTCGCCCAGGCGACACCACGGTCGCCGTGCAGGTGGAACGGGCGCTGCCGCTCGAGCAGGCCTATGAACTCGTCACCGACGGCGATCGTCGCCCCGTGCTCATCATGCGCGAGTGCGACCGATGCAAGGGCACTGACCATGCGCTGCTGAGTCGTTCGCTCGACAACGAGCAGACCGTGCTGCTGACGCACTGGTTCCGCTGCGTGAAGCTGCCGCCGAACGTGTTGAAGGAGAACCACCCCTTCTACAACCTGTTCCTGCGCGAGAAGGAAGGGGCGAGGATTCCGCACCTGTTCTTCGTCGATCCCGACGGCAGCCACAAGACAGAGCTGCCCGGCGATCAACCGCAGACCGTGTTGTGGGAGACGATGTTCTCCTATCTCGAACGATGCTACGCCGAAGATGCGAAGGCTGCCATCAAGGAGCTGCGCCAGGTCCTCGGCCAGTACGACAAGATCGACGCGCAGGAGGTAGCGCTGAAAGGGCGGATCGACAGCGAGACCGAAAAGAACGGTCCCGAGTCGCCCAAACTCAAGAAGCTCGGAGCCGACCTGCAAAAGCTCGCCAAGGAACGTGCAGAGCTCGCCAAGCAGGAGAAGGACCTCCGCGATCTCGCGTTGAAGGGGATGACTCCCGCGACCAGCAGTGTCCCGGCTGGCACGAAGTGAGTTGTCTCATGCCGCGCGACCTCGGTCGCGCGGCTCGCAAGCACTGACTGACGAGATGAGTCGTGTACCTTCCTTCCTCGTGGTAGCGACCACGGTGTTGCTGCTCGGATTGCTACCCGGCCAGGAGAAGCCAACGCCCGGTACGACGAAGGAAGAGGACGAGGTCCAAAAGGTCCAGATCGACCCGTACACGGGCGGCGACCAAGCCCTCATGGCGGCGGCAGGCATCGTGGCGTATGGACCGTTCGCCTGGGCCGATGCCTTCACCACGGCAGACGTCGATCGGGTGCTGGGTGATCGCCGTGTGCTGTGGATGGAGACGGCGCACTTCCGCCTGGGGCTCGGCCTCAAGCCGGTGAACTGGCCCGAAGAGCCGGACGAACGCAAGGCGCTCCAGGAAGAGATCCGGCAGTTGCGCAAGAAGATGCCGCGGATCCAGGAGAAGCCCAAGAAGCTGGACTCGTGGCTTCGCCTGCATCTGTACGCGCAGCGCGTCGAGGCCTGCTACTCCGACTTCGAGAAGTTCCTTGGCGTGACCGACGCGGACTTTCCCGCGAAGGGCACGGCGCCGCGCGAGGGTGCCTACCTCGGCTTGCCCGGCAAGTTCCTCGTGCTCCTGTTCCAGAAGAAGTCGGACATGGGTCGGTACATGGACCGCTTCTGCGGACAGAAGAACGACACGTCCATGCGCTTCTACCATGAGAAGTCGTGCCAGATGCTCGCGTGCTTCGCCGCCGAAGGGCTCGAGGGCTTCAACGAGGCCGGCCTGCACGGCCACGTGATCTACGCGGTCTTCCACAACCTGCTGAACGGCTACAACGGCTTCCTCTACCCGCTGCCGCTGTGGCTCGACGAGGGCCTCGCGCACTGGTACTCGCGCAAGACCCCGGCCAAGACGATCAACGTCCAGATTCGCGACGACGAAGCCGTGGCCGAAGACAAGCAGAACGACTGGCCGGTCAAGGTGCGCCGTCGCACACAGCATCAGGGTAACTGGTTCCCGTTTGCAGTCATGGCGGCGTGGGAGAAGTGGGAGGACATGGGCTACCACGCGCATTCGCAGTCCTGGTCGCGCGTCGACTACCTCATGCAGACGGATGCCGGCAAGCTCGGACTCATGGTGCAGCAGCTCAAGAACCTGCCGCCGGCCACCGACAGCTACGCTGTACAGGGCGCGCAGGCTCGTGCGTTGGCGCAAAAGCTCCTGTTCGACCTGTTCGAACTGGATGCTGCGACCTTCGACACGAAATGGCGTGAGTGGGTGCAGAAGACCTATCCCAAGAAGTAGTCTCCGCGGTTGCATGCAGGCCACTCTCCTGGTCGCCATTGCCGCCGCGGGCAGTCTCGGGGCCGTGAGCCGCTATCTGCTCGGCAACCTCGTCCAGGCCTGGTACCCGCAACTGCCGTTGGCCACGTTCGTCGTCAACGTGATCGGTTGCTTCGGCTTTGGTCTCTGCTGGAGCCTTGGCCTCGGTCGTTGGTCACCGCACCTGCACGCGGCGGTGCTGGTCGGCTTCTTCGGCGCCTTCACGACCTTCTCGTCGTTCGCGTTCGACTGCCATGCACTGTGGCAAGAGGGACGCTACGCCGTGTTGTTCCTCGACCTGCTGGGCCAGAACGTGCTCGGCCTCGCCGCCATGTGGGGCGGCATCGTGGCCGGCGGCGGTCCGGCGCGCGGCTGAGCCGGTCCGAGAATCCAACCGCCCGCACCGCCTTCGCGCGCGCGCGCGCATGGAGTAGGATCGGGGATGGCTTGCAGCGCGATGCTTGGTGCCCTCTTGGCGTTGCCGCGCAGCCTCTCTCGAGGACCTCCATGCGTTCCCTGCCCGTCTTCCTGGCCATCCTGCTCGGCGCCCTGGGGCTGGGGCTCGGCTTGCGCGTCATGCTGCGCGCTTCGCCGAGCACGGTGCCGGCCGCCGCCGGTCCAGTCACGGGTGCTGGAGCACTGGCGCCGACGGTCTATCTCGGCGGCGCCCCGCAGGGGCATGTCTACACGGGCCTCGCGGAAGAGCCGGCCTGTGTCAATCCGTTCACGACGCACGACCTCGTCGGGCGTCGGCTCGTGCTCCTGTACACGCACGAGTTCCTGCTCGACAGCGACCCGGTGACCGGGGCGTTGCGACCGGCGCTGGCTACCTTCGAGCCGGCCGCGGACGGCACGGCGTGCACGTTCACGCTGCGCTCGGGGGTGCGGTTCGCCGACGGCACGCCGGTCACCATGGCGGACGTGCAGTTCGGCTGGGAACTCGCGAAGGCCGGGCACCTGGCGCTCGGGTTCGTCAGCGACGCCTTCGGCCGGGTCGATAGCGTCGACGTTCAGGACGAGCGGCGCTTCTGCGTGCACTTCCGCGGCGTGCACTACGCGGCGACCCAGGCGGTGGGCGAATCGTGGATCGTCGGCCAGCGACAGTTCTTCCTCGATCGCGTCGCGGAGCGGGCCAAGGCGAAGAACGAGCCGGTGCCGGCGGTGGACACCGTGCAGTTCGCGCGGTTCCTCGAGCAGGTCTCTACGGAATGCGGTCCTGGCACGGGGCCCTACGTGCTGCACAACCGGCCCGATGGGCCGAGCAACTGGCGGCGCCGGCAGGACCTCGTGCTCGTGCGCAACGAGTACTGCTGGCGACGCGAACAGGCACCGGGCTGCTGGAACTTCGCCGGCATCCGAACGCTTTTCCGCGATCCCCAGACCGCGTTCCACGCGCTCGCGCGCGGCGAGGT
>JAYUCN010000536.1:0-4194 GCA_043740335.1 Planctomycetota bacterium | reverse complement strand
GACAGGAAGTGCAGCTCGAAGGGGACCGTCGGGGGCGGAGCGGCGACAGGTGCGGCCGACGGGGTCCGCACGGGAGCGACCAACCGGCGAGCCAGGTCGCGACGCGACAGGCTCTTCGACATGCTCTTCGATGCGCTCTTCGACATTGGCAACTCCGGGCCCGCTTGGGGCCCGCCTCGAGAGGGGTGGAAGTGACGACCGTGCACGGCCGACCTCGGAACGCTACCCGGCCGCGCGCATCCCTACGCGCGCGGCGGTCTGCAAAGCGCCATGATTCTCTTGTCTCGGAGCACCGGACGGGATCGAGGGCATCTGGGATGCCTGGCTCCGCCGTAGCCCATGCCCTGCGCGCCCGAGCACCGGGTCCGCAGGCTGCGGGCCGTCGGCTCGAGAGCGGCCTCGAGCTCGCCGTCGCTCTATCTCCATGGCCTGTCCGAGGGCGGCTGATGCGCGTCGGCTACTGCAGCTGGTCAGACGATGATGGTCCCGGCGTCGCCAGCGGCTTGCGAGGCAAGCGCTTCACTACCTCTGTGCCAGACTCCTGCTCCTGCCGCTGAAGGTCCTGGATGATCCGCTTCAGGTCGTAGTTCAGAGATGCGGCATGTGCTTCCCGATGTCGGCGGATCTCCTCGACAATCTCATCCACGTTGGTCGTCATGTGCGCGTCCTCCGCGGCCTTCTTGGGCACGGTCTTGCTTCGCACGAGCATCGCCGCAAGCACCGGCGGCCTCGGTGATCCCGAGTCGTGGAATTCCCCGCACGAACGCTGCTCGTGCTTGCGCCGCGACCGCGTCTCCAGCCGACACTTCGTTGATGACGAGTTGGGAGACGAACAGATCGTACTCACTGGCTCCGACCGCGAACCAATCACGCGTGATCTGTTGGCGCGCGGCAACAACCAGGTCTCGGCTCGGACGCGATGTCGCGTAGCCGATCACGCTGGTTTCCAGATACACAGTTCTCTTCGTCATCGGGCTCACTCTTCGGCCTGACTCATGCTCGACGCCCGGCCCATCACCGGTTGCGGTTTCGAAGCCTATCCACCTCCCCACCGCCGGCAACGTCCGCCAGGAGCCCCCCCTGTCGTTCGGCAGCGATCAACATGCCGAGGCCGGCGACGGACAAGCCCACGAACACAGCCGGTGGCACAAGGCAGAAGAAGAGGCAGTGCACCCCTATGCTCAGTACGACTTCGCGCGCGACTCGATCGTGTACTCGGGCACCTGAGCCAGCTCCGCCTCGTCGAGCAGGTACTGTTCGCAGACAAGGCTGAGCCGCTCCCCCGGCGTGTCGACGCGATCGATGCCGTGTTCGAGGTCGCCATCGAACTGCACGAGCAACCCCGCGCGCGGCGTCACACGGCCGAGGAACTTCTTGCCGCGGCGCAGCGTGAGATCGCCACCGCGCATGATCTTCGGCACGTCGATGTAGAGCACGCTCACCTGCAGCGGCGGATCGATGTCGAGCACGTAGGCGCGCAGGCTGCGGTCGATGTGCGGCGCCACGTGCGAGCCCTGGGTGAGCTGCAGCGGGTTCAAGTAGAACGCATTGCAGTCGGGCCGCAGTGCGCGTTCGAGGTAGGGCTTGCTCCACGGGAACTCGGTCTGCACGCGCGCCAGTGCCGAGCGGCGGAACACCACCGAGAAGCCGCGCGTGCCGACGAAGTCGCGGTTCAGGTTGTTCTTCGTGAACAGCGGGCTCTTGCGGATCTGGTGGCGCAGGTCGTCGAGGTAGTCGGCGACGAACGCATCTTCGTGCAGCGTGTGACCCGCCATCGCGTTCACGTGCGAGGGAGCTTCGGCAGGTTGACGAGCCTGCCGCTGCCGAACCACTGGTCCATGGTGTGCGCGCCCAGGCGTGCAACGACCGGCGCGAGCAGCGTGCGGGCTGCGGCAAGGTCTTCTGCATCGAACAGCACGAAGGCGCGCGTGGTGTCGAGGCGCGCGAACAGAAGGACCGCTGCGTTGGCGGCCAGAGCTGCGGCCGCCGCGGCACCATCCTCGACGGTCAGCAGCGTGAATGTGCGTCCACCTTCACCCGGCGTGAGCTTCTTCCCCGCGCGTTCCGCCTCGTCGGCGGCGGCAAGTTCGGCGGCGAGGTAGGCGCGCAGTGGCGCCTCGGTCTCGAAGCAATGGAACTCGAACGCGAAGACGCCGGCCTGGAAACCCGGATCCGTCTCCGCGAGTTGGCGCGCACGTTCGCGGTCGGCGGTGTCGAGCACGAAGAGGCCGCGCAGCGATGCATCGCTCTTCTCCTTGCCGTAGGGGCCGGCGACGAGCAGATGATGCTCGTGCGCCAACCGTCCCATGTTGGCGAAGTGGCCCTCGAACACCTTGGTACTCTCTGCCTGAGTGAGCGGCTCGGTGCGCGGGCCCGTCTTCAGCAGCACGAGCGTGCAGGCCAGCGATGACGAGACGGTCGGAACGGCATGGCACGCCGATGCAAGGAAGGCGGACAGACAGACACCGGCGCGCAAGGTTCGAATCACGGATCCTCTTCTGGGTCGCGCATGCTACTCACCAAGACGTCGGACAGAACGCACCAAGGCGCGCGGACCCTTCGACGGGCATGATGCCCGCAGCCCCGTCTGCCCGATCAGCACCGCCGCGTGCTAACAGTACGACGCCTTCTGCCGCGAACTGCCCGATGTGCCGACGCTCTTCGTCGGCGTGATCGCCGACCACCCCGCGCATGGCAGCGACGCCAGTTGCGAAGTTATGCTGCGCGCATGGGTGAACCCCTGGCACGCGCCTCGTTTTCGTTCTCGCTGGAAGACCGCATCGACGTCGCCGTGCGGACCGCCGACCACCTGCCCTCGATCCGCTCGCAGCGCCGGGTTGCGCTCATCGCCGTCGGAGTGTTGTCGGCCCTGGTGATGGCAGGCGCGCTGTGGCTCCTGCCGCACTCGTGGTCCCCACCATGGATCGTCGCCGCATCGCTCGCGTTCGGCGCCCTCGGCATGTTCATCCGTCACCTGCGCTACCCCACTCTCTATCGCCGCGCTGTCGGCCGCATCCTGCGTGACATGTACGGCGACGGAACGCACCCCTGCGACGTCGAGATCGGCACGGATCAGCTGCAGTTCCGGCATACCGATGGCATCCCGACGTGCAATCCGTGCGAGAGGATGCAGGCGACATCGTGTTCCTGACCCGACGCGGTGCCGCCGTCGTGCGTGGCCGCGGCTTCGCGAGCGAAGCCGAACGCTCGTCGTTCCTGCGGACTGCCGAGCGCCTCGTACAAGACCACGAACCGCGACGCACGTGATCGACTGCGCGATCACCAGCAGAACGTTTCAGCCCGAAGACCCGGCCGGCCACGCGCTGCGCGAGGGTGCGGGATTCACACCGCAACAGGGTAGCCTCTGCTGCTCGCCTCGCCACGCATGCTCAAAACGACCCTGATGCTGCTCGGTTCCCTCGCGCCCCAGGACCCCGTCCCCGGCATCGATCGCGACCTCGCCCGCGCGCGCAAGGAGATCGTCAGCGACGTGCAGTACGATCTGCGTTTCCAGCTCACCGGTGGTGCCAAGGAAGTGCAGGGCAGTGTGTGGCTGCGCTTCCGTCTGCCTGCCGACCGCGACCCGACCGCCCCGCTCGTGCTCGATTTCGCGGGCAGCGAACTCGGCAACGTGCGCGTGAACAGCAAGGACGCCGTGCTGCACGCCGTGCCCGACCACGTCGTCGTGCCACCCGACCTGCTCGTGCGCGACCTCAACGACATCAGGGCGACGTTCCGTTCGCCGATCGGTGCCACCGGCACGCCGCTCACCGTCTATCACGATCCCGCCGACGGCAGCGAGTACTACTACACGCTCGTCGTGCCGGCCGATGCGCATCGCCTCTACCCGTGCTTCGACCAGCCCGACCTGCGCGCGCGCTTCCAGATCGAACTTGACCTGCCGCCCGAGTGGACGGCGGTCACCAACACCGTTCGCGTCGACGCCGACACCAGGCAGGACGTCACCGGCACATTGTGGCGCTTCGCCCCCACCAAACCGCTGCCGACGTACCTCATGGCGTTCGCCTGCGGTCCGTTCGCGACGATCGCAGCACGCCCACCCGAAGCACCGGGCGTCGACCCGCAGACGCCGATGCGCATGTTCCTGCGCGAGTCGCAACTGCGGTACCTCGACCGCGACGCCCTCGTGCGTCTGCACACCGACGGCCTGCGCTGGCTCGCGACGACGTTCGG
>JAYUCN010000535.1:0-1677 GCA_043740335.1 Planctomycetota bacterium | reverse complement strand
TGCTTGCTCGGTCAGTTCGAGTTGCAGCGCCGCGAGCAGCTCGTCGGCACTCTGCAGAACGCGCCGCAGCGGTGCGTCGGGCTCGCCGTCCGGCACGTCGCCGTGGTGGGCGGCGAAGCTGAAGCCTCTGTGGGTAGTGAGCAGGCGACCGATCAGGATCATCGATTCGCGCCACAGCGCCGCCGGCACCGGCTCCTGCACGGCCTTGCGCAGGACCTTCGGCCACAGCACCGAAGCACTGGAGAGGTAGTCGCGTTCCGCGTCGATCAGGCTGCGCAAGGTCGCCGCGATGCGTTCGGGCTCGGGCGCCTTGCTACCACCCAGCATCATCTCGAGCTTGTCGAGCACCCGGTCCCAGACCTCGCGCACGGCGAACACGTCGCGTTCGTCGTGCACCAGCAGGGCGCGCGCCAGCAGCATGCCCAAGGAGAAGAGGTCGCACGGCGTCTGCAGCCGGCGGTGGAACGTCGCCGTGGCCGCGAACGTGATCGGTCCGGCTGGCAGTGCCACAGCGCGTGCGGCGTCGAGCCGGACTTCGGCCGTGGCACTGTCGCGCTTCACGGCGGTGACAGCGGCCAGCAACGCCTGTTCGCCGGTGGCCGGCAGCGCCGCGTCGGGCTGGACGCGCACGATGTCGCCCGGGTGCACGCGGTCCAGTCGTTCCCGCGCGGAGCGCAGTTCGAGACGCAGGCCGGCGACTACATCGGCTTGCATCATCGGCTCGGCGGTCGCCTGCATGGTCAGCTCGAAACTCATCTGGGCCGAGTCGAGCTGCGGTGACAGATAGGAACGCACGGCATCGGTGCCTGGCAGGCACAGGACACCCATGGCTTCGAATTGGGCTCCGAATTGGCCGAGGCCGGCCAGCGCGCGGCGATGGCTCGCTCCGACATCGACGAGTGCGGCTTCGAAGCACCAGCGAACCGGCGCCAGCGCGCGGCCGCTGCCACACAGCTTCAGCATGACGTTGTCGCTCGACAGGCCGAGGTGTGGCACACCCAGTTCCCGGTGGTGCGTCAGGACGGCGCGGCAGACCTGCACGAAGGCGTGCAGCTTCAGGCATGCGGCTTCGATCGCCAGCCGACCGATGCGACTGGCGTCGCCGGCGAGTGTCGCTACGGCGTCGCCCGCCGTCCACGGCGCGCACAACCATTGCTGTTCGCCGCCGAGTCGAGCGATCAGCGGCTCCAGTGCGGTGGCGCGGCCCGGACTGGCGGCTACCTTGGCGGCCTGCGCGAGCGTGGCGCCACCAGCGAGGTCGCAGAACTCGTCGAAGTGAACGTCCTGCAGTTCCGTGCACAGCGCCCACGCTTCATGGAAGTTCAGTGGCACGATGCGCTGTTCCACGTCGCCGACCTGCAGGTCGGCCAGCACGGCGGCGAGATCCGGCAATTGGTCGTGTACGAGGCCCCGTTGCTCGGCCGGCAACTGGGCCCACGCCGCGACCAGATCGCGGTAGAGATCGTGCCGGCGCCGCACGCGGGCGCCGCGCTTTGGTTGCGGAGCATCCTGGCTGGCCCACGCATAGAAGACGCCGTGGCTGCCATCCGTCGGGTCGTGCAGGAAGCGGGTAGTGGTGCCCGACCAGGGCTCGAGTCCGGCCTCGCGCAGCAGCGCATCGTCGCGACAGGTCTGCAGCGGTGTCCAGGACAAGGGGCTGACGACGCGGAACAGGCG
>JAYUCN010000534.1:0-4195 GCA_043740335.1 Planctomycetota bacterium | reverse complement strand
TCGACTGCGAATTCCGCCCGGCCATGAGCAGCGTTCGAGGGGGCAACGCAGCAGGTTCGCACCGCGGTGTGCCGAGCCGCGGGATGCCGCGCGCTGCGTTCAGTCGCTACCGAGCACCATGCGCAGCGCGTTCGACGTGATGAAGCCGAACGGGTTCAGCCCGGGCGTGAGCGTCGCCGTCTGCGCCATCAGTTGCGCTCCGGACAAGCTCGGCGAGGTCGGCACCGTGTACGCCAGCGAAGCGGTAGCGCCCGGCGTCGCGAACTGCGTCAGCACGTCGAGCCCGACGTAGAGCGTGCAGAAAGGCATGCCGATCGACGCCAGGTCGATGCCCGGCAAGTACTGCGTCAGCGACAGGATGTTCAGCCCGAGCAGGGTGCCGGCCGGGATGGCCGACGTGTCGAACGTGAACGTCGCGCCGAGCACCGGTCGCCCCGAAGCGGCCAGGGCCATGCGCGGAGTCGCTGGCAGCCCGGGATTGCACAGGCTCAGTCCAGAAGCCAGGGTCGTCGAGATGTCGATCGCACCCGGATCCGCCGTGCCGCCACCGACCGTGTAGCCGACCAGGTACGCATTGCCGCCTTGCGCGACGTTCTGGTAGATGACGTGGACGGTGCCGCTCGCCCAGAACTGCAACTGGAAGGTGACCGTCGTGCTCAGGCTGTAGTTGGGGACCGCGTTGTAGCTGACCACCGCGCGCTGCGGGGTCGCTTCGTAGGTCACGGTGCCGCCGGTGCCGGGGTTCAGGTCGTGCCACAGTGCCGCCCATGTCGCCGGCCCGGCGAGGAACGCGCTGCTGTCAGGATTGTAGGTGGTGCTGCTGCCAGCCACCGAAACGAACCCGTTGGAGCAGATCCACAGCGTGTTGGTCGTGCCGCCGCGGTGCGGCAGCGTGAACGGCAGCGTCTGCAGCGATCCGGTGTCGTCGCCGAGGCCCAACGAAGCGCCGGTTGGCACGATCCAACTGCCGGTCAGCGCGCCGAGCGTGTAGTTGCCGGCGTTGTTGGTGATGGTCCAACCCGAGTTCGCCATGTCGAACGCGTTCTCATAGAAGCTCGTCGGGCAGCCCGGCGTGTTGCCGCAGCCGATGCCGACCGTGTTGACCTGCGCGAAGTGGCCGATGCCGGGCGTCTTTGCGGCGACCGACACCAGCGTCGAACCCGGGCCAGGAAGCGCTTCGTCGAGGCCGACGAAGTCAGTGACCGAGGCGATGTTGGCGTCGAAGCCGAAGTTGTAGATCGTGTTCCAGTTCAGCGCGTTGTTCGCGCCGGCCGCGAACACGATCTGGTTGCCGACGCGCGAGGCGGTCCAGTCGTTCAGCGGGTTGGTGTCGATGTCGCGGAAGGTGAAGTTCGACGCGACTGCACCCGGGTCGATCGGGATGCGCAGGGCGGCACCGCCGCGGCTGTTGTCGACGTTGTGCACCGCGTACTCGTAGTGGTAGTTGCCGCCGCCGAGCGCAGTCACCTTGCAGCCCACGAAGAAGCGGCCGTCGTCGTTGCCGTTGCCGCCGCTGTTCAGCAGAGCACCGGTCCAGTGCTGCAGGATCGAACCGAACGCTTCGCCGACGGCGCTGTTGCCGACGGTCCAGGTCGTGCCGTTCCAGGATGCCACCATGCCGCGCGACTTGATGTTGTCGCCGCGGTTGGCGACGGCTTCCCCCTCGTGGATGAGCTGGATGCCGTAGTAGTAGCTGGCACCCGCGACCAGCAGGTCCGATTCCTTGACGGTCACGCGGTTCTTGACCTCATCGGTGCCCACGTTGATCGGGCTCTGCACGCCATCGTGGTTGCCCGGGGCGCCGACATTCGGATCGCCCTGATCGAAGTAGGAGCCCACGTGGTTCCAGGTGCCGAGCCACGGGTCGATCTCGGGGGCGGGCCCGAGGTTGCCACGGCTGCCGTTGTTGCCGGCGCTGTAGGTGTCGGAGCAGCCGACGCCCATCTGCGTGCCGCCGATGCCGTTGCAGGTGCCGCACGCGCCGTTCGTGCTGGCCGACGTGAACGCGTGCTTGCAGTACGAGCGGTCGCTGATCTGCACCATGCGGTCCCCGTTGAGCCGCGTGATGAGGAAGCCGAACTTGGGGTGGTTCTCCGACATCTGCGCGTACCACGGGATGCTCACCGAGCCCGGGTTGCACATCGTGTTGCGCATCGACAGGCCGACTTCGCCGCCGGGGTTCGCGGCGCCGCGGCGCCCCCAGTAGGTGATGTTGTCCAGGATCTCGAGGCGGCCGTTCAAGCCGACGACGGTGTTGGATTGGGCCGAGAGGACGCTGGCGAACGACATGCCCAGCGAGAGCAGGAGAATTCGATTGATGGTCATGAGACGGGTTGCGCCAGGGGAGCAGGTCATGGCAGCGCCTGGAAGACTCTACCGTTGGTCACATCGCCGTCCATCCCCGGAGCAGAGGTTGGGTGCAGGAAGACCCAGCAGTGCCCGGAAGGCGCGCGATCGCGCTCGTCGCGGACGCGGTGGCGATACGACGCCGCCGGTGCGAACACGCCGTGCTAGGTGACGAGCTTCTTGCGTGGGCGCGGCACGAGTGCGGCGAGGCGTTCGAGGAAGGTGGGGGCATCGAGAACGACGTGCGTTGAGCCCCGCGCCGGACTTCACAGCGTCTTCAAGAACGCGATCAGCGCGCGCTTGTCGTCCGCCGCGAGATCCAATCCGTATTCGTGACCTGGAACCGCGCGCGTCTTCACGCCCGGGCCTCGCCATCCGGTTGGAACGTAGTCGGGTTCGATGCGTTTGGGATCGAACCAATCTTCGAGCGACGACACCGAGCCGTTGTGTTCGAAGAGACCGCGATACCACAGTCCGTGCAAGGTCGGCGTCTTGTAGTAGCCAGTGCCCTTGCGGGTCGCGAGCGCGAGTCTGGGATCGGTTCCGATGCGACTCGCCTTGACGAGCTCGTTGTCGGTGTAGAGCGGCGGGGGATGGCACTTGGCGCAATCCTCGCGCTCGAACACACCGCGACCGCGCTCTGCCTCTCCGTCGAACGGATGCGGGCTCGGCGCCGCATCCAGCGAATCGATGTAGAGCGCCATTGCGTACATGGCTTCATCCGGCGGACGTCGTCGAACCTGCATCGCATCGCTCGGCACGACGACCGCGAGCATTTCGTCGGCGAGCTTGGCTTCGCGCGCGACGCCCGCGTTGCTGCACGCGGCGCAAGTCAGCGCGAACATCGCAGCGATGGCAGGTCCTCGCGTCCGGCGCATGGGCCAGAGCGTAGCGCGTCAGCTCACCATCAACCTCGTGAAGCGCGCGCTTCTCACAGGTGGCGGGCGTGCCGACGCGAGCTCAGGTGGCTCGGCAGGAACTGGGCGCTCGAAAGCCGGCGGCCTCGGCGGCAGTGAGGAGGTCACCATTGTCCAGCGTCGACCACCCGCGCTCGTGTGCCGTCACCACCGTGTGTGCGGCGAGGGCGCCACGCAGCGGTGCTGGTGTGCCTTGGTCGAAGAGAATGCGCATGGCGTGCGGCTGGTTGCTTCTGGCGAAATGTCGGCGGGGATGTCAGGAGGCAGGCGGGGCTCTTGGCGCTCGATTCAGCCGTCACGACCTTGGTGGCCGGCTCCAGGGGCCCGGAAGAAGCCTGCAGTTTCCATGCCCTGCAAGCTCTGGCAGATGATCTACTCGCCGACGTCGCCGCACGGCGCGAGTCCGGATCGACGATCGCGGGCTCCGAGTTCAAAGAAGCAATCAAACCCTCTGCTCTCTCAGGGAGAACCATGCCAACCAATCGAGGTGTCGCGTACGTCGGGCCGGGCAAGGTCGAGATCCAGACCATCGACTTCCCGAAGCTCGAGTTGAAGGACCAGAAACGCAAGTGCCAGCACGGCGTCATCCTCAAGGTCGTCTGCACGAACATCTGCGGCTCCGACCAGCACATGGTGCGCGGACGCACGACCGCGCAGCCAGGATTGATCCTCGGCCATGAAATCACCGGCGAAGTGATCGAAACCGGCCGCGACGTCGAATTCATCAAGAAGGGCGACCTGTGCAGCGTGCCCTTCAACATCGCGTGCGGGCGCTGCCGCAACTGCAACGAGGGCAGGACCGGCATCTGCCTAAACGTGAACCCGGCCCGCCCCGGGGCGGCGTACGGGTACGTCGACATGGGCGGATGGGTCGGCGGACAGGCGGAGTACGTGCTCGTCCCTTACGCCGACTTCAACTTGCTTAAATTCCC
>JAYUCN010000533.1:0-4208 GCA_043740335.1 Planctomycetota bacterium | reverse complement strand
GCATCGACGATGGGTTGTTCGACGTGCTGCGCGTCACCTCGACGTCGCGCCTGCGCACCTTCTTGCTGTTGGTTCGTCTGCTGCGGCACACGCACCTCGCCGATCCGCGCGTGCGGCTCGTGCAATGCCGTTCGGCCACGTTCCGGCCGGCCGACCCCGTCTCCATCTCGATGGATGGCGAGGTCATCGTCAGCCAGGCGACCAAGGTATTCGTCGGCATTGCCGACGAGCAGCTGCTGGTGGTGCGCTGCCCAACGCGGGCCATGCCCGCAACCCACCGTTAGCAACCGGTTGCTGAGCGCACCGGATCCTCGAGGAACCTGGTCGTCGGTCAGTCGCCAGAGGACGACGATGCCACCTTGGTGCGTGGCATCGCCAGCAGGCCGAGGTCGCGGATGTTGTGCTCACGAGCCAGCGCTTCGACGCGCTCTTCGGCGTTGTGCTGCAGATCGGCAACGATCTTCTTGGCCTTCGCCGAATCGGGCCCTTCTTCAGCACGCACTTCGCCGAGCTGCTCCTCGAGGCGCAGGCGGCGGGCATCGAGCATGTCGAAGTGATCGAGCTGCGCGAGCCAATCCTTGACCGCGCGCTGCGGGTCCTTCGCATACCGCTCGCCGATCACGTCGCACATGCCTCGCCACAGCTCGCCCTGCGTCTGCCGGCCGCTGAACGCAACCGGCTTGGCACCCGGATGCGCAAGCAGGAAGAAGTGCGGGGCGCCGTCCTTGAAGTCGAAACCTGCGAAGACATTGTGCAGCGGGTGGCCGGGCTCGCTCACGTGCGCGGGCAGCCGCACGGTCCGGAACCACTTGGTCAACAACTGCGTGCGGTCGTTGCCGAGCGAGCGGTTCAGCAACGCGTCGTCGCTACCCTGACAGAGCATGCACTCGCGCAGGACCAGCAGCGGCCGGTCGTCGCCGCCCTCCCAGAGCACTGCCAGTGCATCGGCCAACGGCAATGCCCCCGCCGGCGCGGTATGGGGTTCGCTGCGGGGCTTCACCACCGGAAACACCCAATCGACTTTGAGGCGGTCCTTCGCAGTGGCCTGCCGTTCGAAGGTGAGTGGCATGCCGCGGGCGCCGGTCTTGGCTGCCACGGCGGCTGCGCGCGGCGCGGGTGGAGCACCTGTGATCGGTCCGCTCCCCCCGGTCGGTGGCGGCGCATAGGGCGCTGCCGGCCCCCCGGTCGTCGGGGCTGTCGGCGTCGGTCCACTGGGGCCGGCCGGCTGCCCAGTCGTCGGACCCGAGGGTGCCGGGGGCGGCGCCACGGCGTTTTGTCCGAGCGGCGGTCCCGCTGGCGTCCATCCGGCCGGCGGCGGCCCACCAGGAGGCGGGCACTGCGCGGGCAGGGCCATCGCCAGCAGAACGAGGCCAAAGGCCGAGCCGGCCAATGCCGAGGTGCCCAAGACCGAGAAGCGGAGACTGAGTCTCCGCGGGAGGGACAGGTTCATCACGTTCAAGCTCCTTGCTTCCCTGAGGAAGCGGTGGGTCTTCAACGACCCGGACTCTGAGAGGGCGACCGTCAGACGCAACATAGTTCGATCCACTGGCATGGTCACTTCTTTGCCTTCGCCCCGAGCACCTGGGCCCGCCAGGCCGCGTCGAGTTGCGTGGCGTCCCCTCCAAGCAGCCTTGGCAGCAGTTCTTGCTGCCGGCCAAGCACTTCGACCCGTGTCGGAAAGAAGCGACCCTGGTGGAACGGGGCCTTCATGGCGTGCAGGAACCGCACCGTCGCTTCCTTGCGCGTGGTCATGAGGAAGTCGACCAGGGCCCACGCCTGGATGTGTTGCTCGAGCCCGAACTCGCCCGCGTAGGGCCGTTCCAGGAACGAAGTCAGCGACTCGAACGCGTCGTTGCGCATGAGCCCCTGCACGCGGGTCTCCCACGCCCAGAAGCCGCTGCGCTGATCCTTGTCGTAGACGTCCCGGCGATCGTAGGTCGGAAACCGCGGTGACACCTGGCGCGCATGCCAATGGGCGAGCCCGGTCGGCAGCCACGCCGGTATCTCGTGGCCGAAACCGCGGTATCCCTGGTACAGATTCTGGGCGAGGTTGAAGATCAGGTGGGTGTGCAAGGCCAGGTCGTCGGCGAACAGGCCGTTGGCGGTCTCTTCGGATGCACCCCAGTACATGGAGCCGAACGCCGCGTCGTGGAATCGGATGGGATCGGCGATCTCGCAGCCCTGGTAGGCCCGCGTGTAGCGCGCATGGCTCCCAGACTTCTTGACCAGCAGGATGGTGAACTTCTGCGGCATGCCAAGGTATGGCCCGAAGCCGCGAAACTCCGCCGCACCTCCCGCGGCACTCGAACGATCCAGCGGCGCTGCCGGAAACCAGTCGTCGCGTCGGCCGAGGATGCCGAGCACCTCGGTGTAGAACTCTTCGACCCGCAACGCGATCAGATGCGCGCGCAGCCACGGATCGAGGTCCTTCGTGTCCGTCTTCACGCGCGGCAGTTTGGCTTGGAGTCGCTTCAGCTCCTGTCTGGTCCGCAGCACCCAATCGTCCTCACCCTTCAGCCGCAGTGGCGACAGCGCACAGCCGATCCGGAAGTGCGTGGTTTCGAGCCAACACAGTTCTTCGGTGCCGAGCAGCTCTTCGATCTGCACCGTGCCGTGGCCCGTGCCGAATGGGAAGGGACCGTGGCCCACGTAGCTGGCCTTGTCGAGCGCCTTGCTGTTCTCGGCGGTGTAGGGATCCGGCGGTGCCACCCGCCGCTGCGACACGTCTTGCGCGATGCCGCGTGCAGTCACCAACCACACGATCACGCCCAGCGAACATCGCCAGGGCGCAATCATGATCGGCCCACGGTGCGGAGGTGGCGACTGCTGCATGACTCGGCGATCTCGCATGGTTCTCGGCGCGGCCCGCGAACATGAGCTTCTAGAGTGATGGGGGGCAAGCGTAACGACAAGACCAGCCAGGTGGTCCATTGCCAGCAATTGCCGCCGCGCCCGCAAGTCCCGGACCGCCGCAATGGATGGGCGGGGACCGTGACCAGATGCGAGTACCGATCTATGGTGTCTCTGGTTCGTTCCCGCCGGGGCCGACCGTGCGACGCGTCCGCCCTTCGAAGCACCCCATCATGAATGCTGCTCACTTGCTGCGTCTCACCCTCGGCATCTTCCTGCTGGCAACCTGCAGCCTCGCCCAGGTGAATTGGAGTCAGATAGCGGCGACCGGCGCGCCGCCCGCGTTCGGCGGCTGCGCCTGGGACTCGTTGCGCAATCGCCTGGTCGCGTTCGGCGGCGAGCAGGCACCGTCGCTCTTCGACACCACCACGGAGTGGAACGGGGCGTCGTGGCAGACGATCAACCCCGCCGTGCGGCCCACGGCGCGCCGACGCCCCGCCATGGCATTCGACGCCGCTCGTGGCGTCGCGGTCCTGTTCGGCGGTGGCGTCGCGAGTGGCGGCTTTTCGAACGAGACCTGGACCTGGAACGGCACGACTTGGACGCCGGTGCCATTGACGACGATGCCATCGCCGCGGTTCGGCGCGGCCATGGCGTACGACAGCGTGCGGCAGGTCGTCGTGCTGTTCGGCGGCTTCGTGCCATCGGGCCAGGACATCGGTGATGTCTGGGAATGGAACGGCACCGCGTGGACCCCGCGGTTGTTTGCAGGCCCCGCTCCCTTGGCCCGCGGCGCGCATCGCATGGTGTTCGACGCGGCGCGCGGTGTCACCGTTCTCTATGGGGGCTACGGCACGCCGGCGCAGAGCACGCTGTCCGACACGTGGACCTGGAACGGTACGGCATGGACCCAGGGTGCTTTCGGCCCCGGCAGTCTCTGCGATCAGGTCATGGCGTACGACGCGGCCCGCCAGCGGGTCGTGCTGTTCGGCGGCTTGCGCATCCTGACGCTCGTGCTGACCGATCTGAACCAGACCTGGGAATGGAACGGCTCGGTCTGGACTCTGCGCGCGACGTTTGCCACACCCGTCGCTCGCAACTCGACGGCCAACGGTTTCGATCCGCTCGGCAATCGCATCGTGTTCGGCGGCGGTACCAACGCCGCGGGTACACAGTACGCCGACTCCTGGACGCTGCAGCCGACGACCCCTGGCAGCGTTGCGAGCTATGGCGCCGGCTGCGCGAGTTCGGCCGGCACCGTCGAATTGAATGCCCTGAGCCTGCCCTACATCGGCAGCCCGTTTGTGCACGAGATCGCCAACGCACCGGCCAGTTCGTTCGCCGGGATCGTGATCTTC